>JBBQWK010000131.1:0-5649 GCA_038210695.1 Alphaproteobacteria bacterium | reverse complement strand
TCGGACAGCGCCAGCGGGTCTTTCTCCGCACGCTCCAGCAAGCCGCGCGCAAGGCTGTCCGCAAAGCTCTGCCCTGCGGGAATAGTGACGACGGTGGGGATTTCTTTCAACCCGCTCACAGCTTGTTACGGCGCGCGTTTTTTGGGCTTGGCGGCAAGGATGCGGTTGGTGGCTTCCAGCGCTTCGGGCGTGCCGACATGGTGCCAGTCGCCTTCATTGCGGTGACCGGCCAGGCGGCCTTCGCGCTCCGCCTTGTGGAACAGCTCCACAAACGAAAACGCGCCGTCTTTGGAATCTTTGAACAGGCGCGGATGCACAATGCGGGGGCCTGCGAAAATAACATTCGCGGGCTCCGCGCTGCGCGATTTGAAAACGGGGGTATCGCTGCCTTCGGGCAGGTAATAATCACCGCTGCCGTTATAGGCGGGCAGGTCTTTGGTTGAATGCATCAGCAGCATCAAATCCATTTTTGCATCGTCCCACTTCTTCGCCATGTCGAGCAGGGTCGAGCCGTTGTCGCCATCTGTCCAGATGACGTCGGCATTCAGCACATAAAACGGCTCGTCGCCGAAGAAGGCCAGCGCGTTCTTCACGCCACCGCCGGTATCGAGCAAATCTTTTTCATGCGAGAAGGTGATTTTGGGAGAGGTACGGTCTTTCAAATGCTCGGTAATCAAATCGCCGAGATACAAGGTATTGACGACGACTTCCTCGACCCCTGCAGCCTCCAGCGCATCCAGCGCGCGGTCGAGCATGGTGCGGCCGCCGACATAGAGCAGGGGTTTGGGGCAATTGTCGGTCAGGGGGCGCATGCGCTCTCCTTTACCGGCGGCGAGGACGAAGGCTTTTTTGGGCGTGGCGGCCATTTACAAATCCCCTGTTGTGCGGTCTGCCCACCTGCCGCAGGCGGTGAAATCCACCAGCCGGGCATTGTCAGAATCCTTGATAAACGCGATGCTTATTTCTAGCCGATCCTTGGGCAAAAGCCTACCCAGTCTTTCCGGCCATTCGATGAGGGAAACGCCCTGCCGAAGCGCCTCTTCCCAGCCTAATTCCAGAATCTCGCGCTCTTCCTCGACGCGATAGAGGTCAAAATGCCAGATTTCGGGTTTTGTTTCATAGGTCTGCACCAGCGTGAAGGTGGGGCTGGGCACTTCCTGCTCCGCCTCCGACAGGGCGTTGATGAGGGCGCGGGCGAAAGTGGTCTTGCCCGCGCCAAGGTCGCCCTCCAGCGTAATGACATCTCCTTGCCGCAGCAGTGGCGCCAGGCGAACGGCCAGCACGCGCATGTCTTCTTCATTTTCGATACGCAGGCTGCGCGGTGGCATAATGCTGATTCCCGTGGTAAGACTTGGCCTTAAATTTAAACGATTCAAGCGCAAAACCCAATGCCCCAGAACAACTTTGAAACAGATGTCGTAATTGTCGGCGCGGGGCCGGTGGGCCTGTTCGCGGTCTTTGAATGCGGCATGCTGAAAATGAAGTGCCATGTCATCGACAGTCTCGAACATGCGGGCGGGCAGTGCACGGCGCTTTACCCTGAAAAACCGATCTTCGATATTCCCGGCTACCCCGTGATAGCGGCGGGGGAGCTGATTGCACGGCTGGAAGAACAGGGGGAGCCTTTTGCCCCTGTCTATCACCTCAACCAGCAGGCGCAGGGCGTGGTGAAGACGGCGACCGGATTTGAGGTCACCACCAGCAGCGGCAATAAAATCAGCTGCAAGGCGATCATGATTGCGGCCGGTGCCGGTGCCTTCGGCCCCAACCGCCCGCCGATTGATAACCTTGGCGATTTTGAAGGCACATCGGTTTTCTACATGGTCAAGCAGCGCAAAGATTTTGCGGATAAAACCATTGTGATCGCGGGAGGCGGCGACAGCGCGGTTGACTGGGCGGTGTCGCTCTCGGAAGTTGCCAAAAAAATCTATGTCGTCCACCGCCGCGATAAATTCCGCGCCGCACCGGAAATGGTCGACAAGCTGCAGAAGATTGCCGCCAGCGGCAAGGCCGAAATGGTTATTCCCTATCAGCTGCATAGCCTTAAGGGCGATGGCGGCAAGCTGAAACAGGTGATTGTTGCCGACCTTGACGGCAAGGAGCGTGTGCTGGAGGCGGATGTATTGCTGCCCTTCTTCGGCATTACGCCGCAGCTGGGGCCGGTTGCCGAATGGGGGGTCAATATTGACCTGCACCATATTCCGGTGGACCCGTCGTCCTGTGAAACAAACGTTGCCGGTATCTTTGCCATTGGCGATATTGCCACCTATAATCGCAAGCTGAAGCTGATTCTGACGGGTTTTGCCGAGGCGGCGCAGGCGGCCCATGCCATCCACCCCCTTGTTTTTCCGGGGCAAGCGCTCCATTTTGTCTATTCCACAACCAAAGGCGTGCCGTAAATGTTTATCGAGACCGAACAGACCCCGAACCCGCAGAGCCTGAAATTTTTGCCCGGCTGCGAAGTGATGCTGAGCGGCACGGCCGAATTCACCTCGCCGGAACAGGCGCATGCCTCCCCGCTGGCGGAAAAAATCTTCCACATCCACGGCGTCACCGGCGTCTTCCTGGGCAGCGATTTTATCACCGTGACAAAGGTCGAGGACATGAGCTGGCCCGCGATGAAGCCGCTTATTCTGGGCGTCATCATGGAGCAGTTCACGAGCGGCGCACCCGTGATGAAGGACGAGCATTTGCACACCGCGATGCCGTCGTCTTCGGTCACGTCTGATGATTCCGAGATTGTGAAGCAGATAAAAGAGCTGCTCGACAGCCGCATCCGCCCCGTAGTGGCGCAAGACGGCGGGGATATTGTTTTTCATTCGTTTGAAGACGGCGTTGTCTTTCTGGCGATGCGCGGCGCCTGCGCCGGCTGCCCGTCATCAACCGCGACGTTGAAATCCGGCATTGAAAACCTGCTGAAGCATTTCATTCCGGAAGTGAACGAAGTCCGCGCAGTTAACTAAGCGACCGCCGGCAACCCGACCGCAGCCCTGATTTTCGCCGCTTCCGCATGCGCGAGCTTGCGGTCCGCCATTTCGACAATCGGCAGATCCTCGCCGGATGTTAAATGCAGGCGCAGCGAATAGCTGTCCGGCCCGTCTGACCAGACATGGGTCAGCACCTCCACATCGCGCACATAGTTAAACGGGTATTCCTCGCGGTGGAGGCGGGGCAAAAAATTGCGCCAGTTGCGGATAACGCTGCCTTTTGCGGGATTGATGATGATTTTCTGCGCCATGCCAAAAATACCGGCAGCAGCAAGGCCGAGGAAAAGCGCAAATGCGCCAAGCGCCATGACAAGTACAAACAGAAAGAAGAAGTTGAAATAGCTGTTCCAGCGCACGCCGCCAAACAGCAGGTCATACGCGCCCCAGAGCGGGAATAGGCTGATGAGCAAAAGGCCGGCACGAAGGGCGACGGGGAATCTGGTTTTATAGATCAGCATGAATATCCTGACCTATAACCCGTTCTTACACCGCAGCTTCGTCGTCTTCATCCTCGTCCTCGACAACAACTTCGATTTCATCGTCCTTGTCGTCATTCACGACAACGGCGGCGGCAGCGGCTGCTGCGGCGGGGTTATTGCGGGTGTGATGCGCCTGACGCGAACGGCTGGACGATTGATACGCCATGGCCGCATGTTCCGGGCAGTAGGGCGTGCCGACGCGGATGCCGCGGCCACAGAAGGTAAAGTCATCATCGCGGGGATCGCCGATGGGCCATTTGCACATGCGTTCCGTCAGCTCCAGCAGCGAGACGCCGCCGCCGAGCGGCACGACGTCTTTTTCGATTTTCTTCATCTCGTCCGCTTCGCGGGCAAGCATGGGGTTGGCTTTGCCGGACGCAACCGGCGCGGGCGCGGATTTACGCGCGGCAGGCGCGGCTTCGCGGGCGGATTCTTTTTTCGCGGGCGCGGCGGCTTCTTTTTCTTTTTTCGCGGGCGCGGCGGCGGGCTTCTTGATCGGCGACGGACGGCCGGACAGGCCCATGCGGTGCGCCTTGCCGATGACGGCGTTACGCGTCACGCCTTTGGCGAGGATCTTGGCGATCTCGGCTGCGGATTTGCCTTCTTTCCACATTTTCTTGAGGAGCGCGATGCGTTCGTCTGTCCAGCTCATAGGGCAATCCTGAAATTACATAATAAAAGGGGCGTCTTCGTAGATGAATATAGCACCGATTCGCGCGATTTGAAGCGGGGAATACCCGTTAAATGCTCAATAAATGGCTAAATTTCTGCATGCAGAAGGCTTTTTCAGGCGCGTTTGAAGCGCACCGTGGGCATCGGCACGACCGCGCGGCGGAGGGTGGCGATGGTGGCCACATCATCGCGGAAATCACGGGCCTGCTGAATTACATCGACAGCGGCTTTGGCGGCGTTGCGCTCCCGAAGGGTCACGGCATCAACCGCGGCGGTCCAACCCTCTTCCCCGCGCAGCAGGTCGATCATGGCGAGGCCGGCATCATTCACGATATCGGTATCAACCCCGTTTTCGATCATCGACATCACCAGCGATTTATTGCCCTTGATCATCGCGGTTTGCATAGGCGGGTGGCCGGAGCGGTCAAACAGCGTCATATCCGCGCCGCGGCTCATCAGCTCCCGCGCAATAACATCGTGGCCGTTGTTGATCGCTTCGTGCAGCGGCGTGCGGGAATATTCCTTCAGGTTGATGCTGGCATCATGGTCGAGCAGCGCTTTGGCGATATCGGCATAGCCTTTTTTGCAGGCGTGGGTCAGGCCTGTGCCTTCCGGCTCCCCTGCAAGGCCGCAGTCTGCATTAGCGCCGAGGGTGAGCAGAATATTGACCATCGGCAGGTCATTTTTGACGACGGCGAGGTAGAGCGGCGCCATGCGGTCTTTGGTGGAGGTGGGGGAGACGTCGGCGCCGGCGCGGATGTATTTTTGCGCGGCGGCAAGGTCACCATCGAGCACGGCGGCGCGCAGTCCATCATCCGGGTTGACGGGCTTGCCCATCAACTCCGTTGCCATCGCACTGATTTTCCTCAAAATTGCCGGCATTGTCGCCCCTCGTTACGAGGTTATGACAATACAGGAGTCGGGTCCGCCGGGTCAAGAATTAAAATCGAGTCCCCAGTCTTTATACCGCTCGGGGTCGTCGCCCCATTTTTCACGCACTTTGACGAAAAGGCTCAAGTGAACGCGGCGCTCGAAAATTTCTTCGAGTTCCTTGCGGGAGGCGGCACCGATCTTCTTGATGCGCTGGCCGTTAGCACCCAAGACAATCGCCTTCTGGCTGTCGCGCATGATGTAGATGATCTGCGAAATTTTGACGCTGCCGTTATCAAACTCTTCCCATTGCTCGGTCTCGACGGTGGATGAATAGGGCAGCTCATCCCCCAGCTGCAGGAAAATTTTCTCGCGCGTGATTTCGGCCGCGAGCAAACGTGACGGCATATCGGTAATCTGGTCGCCCTCGAACATCCAGGGGCCTTCCGGCATTTTCTTGGCAAGGTCTTCCAGCAGTTTTATGGTGCCGTCGCCCTTCAGCGCGGAAATCATGTAGATGTCGCTGAAGCAGCCTTCGGCGTGAATTTCTGCGGCCAGCGCCAGCAGCTTGTCACGCTTCAGCATATCAACTTTGTTCAGCACGGCGATGACGGTGCGCTTGGTTTCCTTCAACCTATCGA
>JBBQWK010000130.1:0-5655 GCA_038210695.1 Alphaproteobacteria bacterium | reverse complement strand
GCAGAAGGTGAGGATAGCGAGGCAGCGGTGGGTGAACTGCACTGTCGCAGGTTCTTCAATGAACGCCTTCCACACCGGCTGGTGCTGCGCCATTTCTGGCGGCAGCCAGTGGCCATCCATGGTGGGGAAGGTGTTATAAATCAGGCCGGCATCCAGCCCCGCCACAAACGCGCCCCAAGTCATGGTGACAAGCGCAAGACAAAGCGCAAAACGCACCAGCGGGCGAAGGTTGACGAGCAGCCCCGCATTTTTTGACGGCTGCACGGCGAACTGCAAGCCCAGACGGAACAGGCTGAGATAAAGGACAACCGCCGTCATTAAATGCGCGGCAAGGCGGTAATGGCTGACGGCAGGGTCATTCACAAGGCCGCTTTTCACCATCCACCAGCCAAGCAAACCTTGGCAGAAACCAAGGCCGAGAATGCCGATAAAGGCCGGCAGTGTTTCCTTCGGCAGCCGCCGCCAGAAATAGAGCAGCGGCAGGAAATAAAATACGCCAATCAACCGGCCCCAAAGCCGGTGCAGCCACTCCCAGAAGAAAATCTGCTTGAAGTCGGCAAGCGACATGCCGTGGTTGATTTTCAAATACTGCGGGCTGGTTTTATAATCGGCAAATTCCCGCGCCCAGTCGGCGTCATTCAACGGCGGCAGCGCGCCGGACACAGGCTCCCACTTTACGATCGATAGGCCAGATTCAGTGAGGCGAGTGATAGCGCCGATAACAGCCATCAAAAATACCGCAGTGGCGCAGAAAAACAGCCAGCGGGCGACGGGTTTGAGGGGTTTGGATGCGAGCATGGATAAAAGCGCCTTTTCTGCGCCCAATATAGGCGCAAAGGCGCGGCTTTCCAATACTGTAAAATGCCGTTAATTCAAGGCGTTATCAGGCTGCCGATTTGAAGTCGAGGCCGACGTCAAAATTGGGGGCGCTGTGGGTGATGGCGCCGGAGGAAATGAGGTCAACGCCGGTCGCCGCGATTTTGGGGATGCGGTCCAGCGTGACGCCGCCCGAGGCCTCAACCGTGGCGCGGCCGCTCACCCGTTTGACGGCGGTCGCCATGTCTTCAAGGCTCATGTTGTCGAGCATGACGATATCAACGCCCTCTTCCAGCACTTCGTCCAGCTGGGTCAGGTTATCAACTTCGCATTCAATTTTAACGGTATGACCGATATGCAATTTCGCGTTGCGGATGGCGATTTTAACGCCGCCGGCCATGGCAATGTGGTTGTCCTTGATCAGCACCGCGTCATCAAGCCCGTAGCGGTGCGGAATGCCGCCGCCGATTTGCACGGCGTATTTTTCAACAGCGCGAAGGCCTGGCGTGGTTTTGCGGGTGGCGGCAATGCGCGCCTTGTGGTTGCCGGTGGCGCGCACCATTTGCAACGTCAGCGTCGCAATGCCGGACATGCGGCCGACGAAGTTGAGCGCCACGCGCTCCGCCGTTAAAATGGACCGCGCCTTGCCTTCAATCTCCATCACCTCGTCGCCCTTTTTCACATCTGCACCTTCGGCTTTCAGGCGTTTGACGTTGAGCGTCGGGTCGACGGATTTAAAGGCGAGTTCGGCAAGGTCAAGCCCCGCAATGCGGCCGTCTTCGCGGCTGGCGATGACGACGCGGGCGCGGGTTTCAGCGGAGACAGTGGAGTTGGAAGTAATGTCACCAGAACGCCCCAAATCTTCCGCCAGCGCCATTTTGACGAGCGGTTCGATGATAACAAAAGGCAGCGGGGCGACGGTGGTCATGATTTTATACTCGGGCTTAAAGGTTAGGCAGCAGATTCCTGCAGCTGGGGTTTGCGGGCCAGCAGCGCGTCAACAGTCAGGGCGTCGATTTCTTTCAAGGTGACAAAGCTGCGTTTCTGCCACGATTTAACAGGCGTTGCGAAATCGCTGCGGCAGTGACCGCCACGGCTTTCGGTACGGCGAAGGGCGGAGACAGCGACCATGCGCGCGACCAGCGCCATATCCGCCGTGCGCGTATCGCGCGTTTCGGCATTTTTCTGGATGGTGGCGATATCGCGGATCGCGTCTTTCATGCCTTTTTCATGGCGGATAACACCGATGAGGTCGGTCATGATATGACGCAGCTGTTCGCGGTCGCCGTCCATTTGGCCGGTGGGCAGCTTCGGCAGCGCCGAAAGGTTCATGGGGAAAATTTCATAGCCGCGGGCAACAAAGTTTTCAATGTCAGCGGCAGCTTTCGCGCCCATGACAACTGCTTCCATGAGGGAGTTGGAAGCAAGGCGGTTTGCACCGTGCAAACCGGTGGCAGCACATTCGCCCGCCGCCCAAAGACCATGGAGCGAGGCACGGCCTTTCAGGTCCGTCGCAATGCCGCCCATGTGGTAGTGCACTGCAGGCATGACGGGGATAAGGTCGCGCTTCGGGTTGAGGTTGGCACGCGCCGCGGCGGAGAGCAGCGCCGGGAAATGCGCGGTATCGATATGGCGGCAGTCAAGGTATGTCTTCTGGCCTTTTTGAATTTGCGCGAAGATGCCACGGCTCACCACGTCGCGCGGGGCAAGTTCTGCGGCTTCATGGTAGTCGAGCATAAAACGCTCGCCGCGGGAATTGAGCAGGTAAGCGCCTTCACCGCGCAACGCTTCGGTCGCAAGCGGGGCCGGATCTTCGCCGATGTCGAGGACGGTCGGGTGGAACTGGACGAATTCGAGATCGGACACAACCGCGCCGGCGCGGGCTGCCATGGCAATGCCGCGGCCAATTGCGTGCAGCGGGTTGGAGGTGGCGGCATACAAACCGCCCAGACCGCCCGTTGCCAGCAGCACCGCAGGCGCTGCAAACACAAACGGTTTGTTATCGGACAGGCGGCGGCAGAGAACGCCCTGCACGGGGCCCATGGTTGGGCCGTCGCGGCGGATCAGGCGTTCCGCCGAAACACCTTCGACGAACTGGATGGACGGGTTGTTGCGCACCGCTTCCGACAGGGCGCGCATCAATTCATAACCGAAGCCGTCACCGGCTGCGACTTTCAGCACGCGGCGGCGGGCGTGGCAGGCTTCGCGCGACAGTTTATACGCGCCGTTTTCATCTTTTTCAAAACGCACGCCGTAGTTGGCAAGGATTTCGATGTATTTCGGCGCGGCTTCCACCAGCGCGCGGACAACCGCGACGTCGGCGGTGCCGGCAGCGGCTTTCAACGTATCGGCCACATGGCTTTCGGTCGTATCGTCTTTATCAACCGCAGCCGCGATGCCGCCTTGCGACCATTGCGAGGCGCAAACACCGCCGAGCGGCTTTTCGGAGAGGACGAGGACGCGGCGGGGGCTAAGCGTGAGCGCGGCGATAAGGCCTGCAGCGCCGCTGCCAACGATTACAACATCTGCCTTGTCTTTCACTTCTGCGGTCATGGTCTTTATCCTTTAGATAAAAATGTTTTAGAGCGAGGCGAGCAGCATGCGGTCAACCGCGGCCTTGGCGCGAATGGCGAGGATGGGGTCAACCGTCACTTCATGCGTCAGCGTCAACAAGCTGTTGAGGATTTTCGGCAGCGCGATGCGTTTCATGTGCGGGCACAGGTTGCAGGGGCGCACAAATTCCACGTTCGGGTTATTGACCGAGACGTTGTCCGACATCGAGCATTCGGTGACCAGCACAACCTTGCGCGGCTGTTTTTCGGTCACGTAATCGCTCATCGCCTTGGTAGAGCCGGAGAAATCGGCTTCGGCGCAGACTTCGGGCGGGCATTCCGGGTGGGCGAGGACGACCGCGCCGGGGTATGCTTTGCGGAATTTCTTGATGTCCTCCGGCGTAAAGCGTTCATGCACTTCGCAGGAACCCTGCCAGGTGAGGATTTTCTTTTTCGTCTGTTTGGCGATGTTGCGGGCCAGATACTGGTCAGGGATCATCAAAATCGTGTCGCTTTCAAAGCTTTCCACGATTTTGAGCGCATTGGACGAGGTGCAGCAGATATCCGATTCCGCTTTCACATCGGCCGAGGTATTGACGTATGTCACAATCGGCACGCCCGGGTATTTCTGGCGGAGCAAGCGCACATCGGCGGCGGTGATGGAGGATGCGAGCGAGCAACCGGCTTTAAGATCGGGGATCAGCACGGTCTTTTCAGGGGACAGAATTTTCGAGGTTTCGGCCATGAAGTGGACACCGGCCTGAACGATGATTTTCTGTTCAACCTTCGCCGCCTGTTGCGCCAGCTGCAGGCTGTCGCCCGCGAAATCCGACACGCAGTGGTAAATTTCCGGCGTCATCTAGTTATGTGCTAGCACGACAGCGCCGATTTGTTTTTTGACGCGGTTGATTTCGAGGATATAGGGAGCGTAAGTCGCCCAGTCCAGCTCGTTCACGACGCGTTTGACGCGGTCATACAAGGGGGCGGCTTCTTTGGCGACGCCCGGGGTGTATGCCAGCTTGAAATCTTGGTGAACGGTATCAAACATCTGGTAGCTCCTTACCTGCCTTTTCGGTCTTTTACGGCAGACCTGTTTTTTGCTCGTCTTGAGTATAACCTATACTCCATTAGAGCATAAGTCAATGAAGATATTGTTAAGGCCGTGACTATTTATTTCTTCGTTAAATCAACGGTTTGCAGCTAAGATTTTCCCGCGCATGGATTTTATACAGCCCTTTTTCCGCCCTAAAACAACGAATCAACTGGCCTATGGTTTCACAGAACGACTCACTGGTGAATTTTCATAACTTTAGGTATACTGGCGGGGTCTTTAGGAGTGACCATGCCGACGCTATCCACCATTTTTTCCGATACGGTCCTGAAATGGAAGGACTACCCGCCGCAGGATGTGCTGGTGGCGGCAACGCGCGCCTTTGACCGCGGCAATATCAGCGGCGGCCTCGCCGTGCTCAAAAAAAATCCTGATGCGTTGAAGGAGCTGGATAGCAACGGCCAGACGCTATTCGAAAAATACTTGCGCGCCGGCAGCATCCTCGCGCCGCAACTTGCCGCCGCCTTCCCCGATGTGGTGGAGGCACGGAACGAAACCACAAAAAATACGCTGCTGATGCGCCTCGCGGCAGAAGGCAACCGCCCGCTGTTTCTGCAACTGGCCGGCATGGGCGCCGACCTGCATTCCCGCGACGACGCCAGCAATATGGTGATGCACTATGCGGCGCTGGCCCCCGGCGTTGATGTGATGCTGGAAGCCGTGAAACTCGGCTGCGGTAAAAACCCCATCAACAATTACGGACAGACGCCGCTGATGTTCCTGTCGCGGGGAGACAAAAAACCGGGCGTGGTCGGCGTTTATCTGTCATCCGGCTTCAAGCTGGATTCCACCGACAACTTCCGCATGAACCCGACCATGCATGCGATCAGCAACTTGCAGCTGGGCATCGCGACCGATTTGATGAAGGCAGGCGGTATCGTCGACTTTGAAAACACTGCCGTGATGGTTCAGGGCCGCGCGCTGGCGCATAGCCAGCCGTCATCGGCAGAAAAAACCAGTTTCATGACGACGCTGACGGAGCGCTTTGGCGCCCAGCAGGAAGAGGCGAGGCTGGATGAACAGGCCGACAAAGCGCGTAAAAATACCGCAGCGGTCACCGCAACCGCCAGCGTCATCGAAGGCATCGTCAAAGGCTCGAAACGCCCGCCCGTCGCCAGAACCGTCCGTTTCAAAAAACCGGGGGAAGCGTAAGGCCATGGGCAAACTGCGCAATGC
>JBBQWK010000129.1:0-5655 GCA_038210695.1 Alphaproteobacteria bacterium | reverse complement strand
CGTCTACCTTGATGGCGGCCCAGAATTCCATGTAGTTTTCGACGAGGTTGTGGTTGACGAAGGCGGTTGTGCGCATCGAGTCAAAGTAGGTCGACTTCTGCGGCAGCGCGGCAGCCATGTTATCGTCCCAGGAAGCGTTTTCCTTCTTGGGCGGCTCGATCGCGACTTCAGGCTTCTTTTTTCCACCGAATAACGACATTTTTTACCACACCTGTTTAACTATTCATAAAGCATTGACGAAGTTGCAAAAAAGCCGGCGCACCGAAGTAATGCGCCGGCTCCCTTGTTATTACGGGTTCGGACCTTTGCGTGCAGGGCGGCGGCTCGGCTTTTCAGCTGTGTCGTCTTGCGTCTTGGCAGCGGCTTGCGGCTGGGGATCAACGGCAGCAGGCGTCTTGTCGACGGTCTTGTTGTCGTTGGTCGGCTGCTTGCCTTCCACTTGGGCACGGGCTTCTTTCGCTTCGACTTCCGCGGATTTGACTGCTTCGAGCATACGTGCAGCGTTGGAGCTGTCTGCAGCTTCGATAAGCTTGTCGGTCGCGCCGCGCAGCTGCTGGGCGGTTGCTTCCAGCTGCTTGAGGCGTTTTTCGCGGTCGTCGTTCTCGCGTTCGATAAGTTTCTGCAGGCGGTCCGACGCGTCGATGAGTTTCTGCGGGTCGATGGTGCCGCGCGATTTCGAGTTCTGCGTCATCGTGTGCGCTTCTTCGATCATCTTCATCGTCTGGTCGTGCATCTTGTCGCCGAACGCATCCGCTTTCTGGATGGTCTGCGCAGCTTTGAGCGAGGAACCGGCGATACCTGCGGCTGCAAGCATTGCTTTCCACTCGTTCTGGCTGTTGTACATGATGTCCTGGATTTTCTTGCGCTGGTCTTCCATCGTCTCCATCATCTGGCGGAGCTGCTGGGCGGCGATGACCGACTGTGCGCGCGAGCCTTCGAGAACCGTGATGCGGTCAATGAAGTCTTCTTTGCGCTTCATGACGTCTTTCAGGAACAGTTCATCTTCGGGATCGTTCGATTTTTCGAATTCCGCGTTTGCTTCGGGGATGTATTCCTCGTTGTAGCGGCGGAGAACTTCTTTCGAAGCGCCGAGGTACAGCGAAATCTCGCGGGTTGCTTCAACGCGGGCGATGCCCAGCTTTTCAGCTTCCTTCATGACTTCTTTAATGCCGACTTCGGTTTTGGAGATGTTGTCGACGAGCTTGATCATCTCGAACAGCATTTCCGGCAGCGCGTCCTGCATTTCCTTGACGAGTTTTTCGTCTTCGGTGCGTTTCGCGGCTTTGCCGGTCAGGCCGTCCCAGAGGTCTTTCGTGAATTTCGTCACGCCTTTGACGCCCTTGACGCCGCCGCCGACCATGCCTTTCAGCAGTTTCTGCGTGGCTTCGCCGAACTTGTCGAAGTTGAGGCCTTTCAGGCCGGTTTCAAGCTGGCCCAGCGCGCCGGCCATGACGTTGACCTGCTCGTTGAAGCGGCCTTGCATCTTGATCATGTCGTTGGCGATTTTGCCGAGGTTGGCGAGCGGCGGGTGGCCGTAGCTGATGATCGCCTCGAAGCTGTCGGGATTGCGGTCGATCGGCTCCATGATTTTTTCCATGTCAGCCTTGGTCTGCGGATCCGCATCGGCATAGTCGACGACCTTGCCGCGCGCGCGTGAACGGCGGCTTTGCTGATCAGCTTCGGACTCGGCCGGCTGGTCAGCATTTTTGTTAAATTGGTTCTCGATGTTGTTTGCTTTGTTGAGCATCTGATGGACTCTCCTTGAGTTGCGCCCTTACCGACGAAATCGTTTTTTTGCAGATCGATTTTTCTTAATTCGCGACGTAATTACGAAAGCCATGACATAATGTCAATAGCCCGCCGCGATGATTTTTTTAAACGATACGAGGTACATTATTGAATTTTGTTTGCCATGGCAATGCAGAAAATGCACGTTTTTATTGAGTGTTTATGACATATCGGCTTTCACACCACACGTCGCACGCGTAAGATAAATACGCGCCCACTTTGCCATAACAAAAGGGCCATTTCAGAATATGGGAAACTAGCGCGCAACATTCGAAAAGAGTCTGAAAACCCGGCCCGGAATTACAGGCGAATTACCCGAATCAATCGGCGTCTACCCTATTACGGCCGCGGCACGTGGTAGCCGAAGAGGTCTTCGTTGCCCCAGCCGGCAAGGTCGGCGCGGACAACGTGAGGGAGGCACTTGAAGAGGCCATAGGCGATGTCGAGGCGGCCTTCGCCGGTCATCATCGCGTTCAGCTTTTCCTTCATGGCGTGCAGATAGACAACGTCGTTGCAGGCGTAATCCAGCTGCTCGGGGCTGAGGTGCGCTGCGCCCCAGTCGGTGCATTGCTGTTCTTTGGAGATACGAACGCCGAGAACATGGCTGCCGACATCCTGCAGTTCATGCTGCTGCGTATAGGTGCGGGCGATGCGCGAGGCGATTTTAAGGCAGTAGACGTTTTCAAGGATAACGCCGAGGTAATGGCCGAGCCAGCGCATGTCGCCACGGGCGTAGTAGAAGATTTTTTCCTTCGAGGCGTCAGAGAGCAGCTTTTTGACGTTCGGCGCATCGTATTTGCCGCGCTCGAACTGAACCATATGGGTGATGCCGTCGGAACCGTCATAAACCTGCAGCAGGCACAGGCGGTCGCGCCAGACGTTCAGGCCCATGAATTCGGAATCGATTGCCAGCACGTTGCCGAATTTCAGGTCAGCCGGAAAATCGTTCAGGTAGAGGGCGTAGCGCTTTTCTTTGGGCTGCACTTTCAGGGCTTCTTTCATGGCGGTATCCTAAACGATTACGGGTTGAATTTGGGCGCAAAGACTTTCGCGGGCGCAGGCTTTTTGTTTTCGTTGGCCGCTTTCGCGTCCATGGCCTTCACACGGGCGATATCGTCTAGATAATAGTTCTCGAGACGGCTGTAATGCAAGCCGCCCATATCGGCCAGAACGCCTTCGGCGACCTTGCGGACGCCGTCGTAATTTTTCTCCCGCAGGCCGTCCAGCACGGCGGGCAGCGTGTTCGGCTGCTTGTCGTTCAGGTAATGCATGGCGGCCGCGCCAAAGCTGGGGCTCGCGGCGTCATTGGTTTCCTGCTTGCCCTTGATGGCAAGGATTGTTGCGGAAAGGTTGGAGAGATGCGCCAGCTCGCCACGGCGTGCTGATGCTTCCAATGCCTCGCAATAATGCTCGAGCGCGAATTTGGCGAACATTTTGTTGCAGGCGGCAATTTCTTCCGCCGGCACGTGTTTTTCGACCGGGTGCAGCATATCTGGTGCGCTATCGGGCGCGGCAGCCTGTTTGGCCTTTCCATCGCGGATAAAGCCTTCCAGCAGCGCTTCCGCCTTGGCGGACTTGCCCTCGCGGATCAGCTCGGAAAAAGCTTCGGTCAGCTGTTTGCCTTCTTCGGGGAATTTTGTGTCATAGACGCGGTATGCCTGGTTGAAACGCGGCCAGGCGCCCTTCAGATGCAGGCCGAAGTCGCAGGCATGAATGAGCGCCATGGCGCCGATGAACTGCTTTTCCTCGTCGGATTTAGCTTCCTTGATGTCTTTCAGGAATGTTGCCATCAGGCCGATCTCGCTATTCCATTTCAGCTTTGTCAGCAGCGCCGGACCTTCGGACAAGAATTCGCCAGCCTTTTCCTGCAAAATGGGGCCGATGCCGAGGCGGTCGCGCAGCAAGTAACCTTCATCGAGCATGACGTTGATGAAAGCGACGGATTTGTTCTCGCGCACGATTTTGTCATGGTAATGCAGGGATGCAAGGTCATGAATGTTAGTGTCGATCATCATGATGCGCGGCTTGTCTTCACCCAGCTTGGTGCCGACTTCATCCATGGTGAAAACTTGGGTTGCAGCCTTGAAGCCGCCGTTCTCCAGATCACGGTAAATAATGACAAGATCAACGTCGGAGGACGCGATCGGCTGCCAACTGCCCTGCTTCATCGCACGGCCGTAAGAGCCCGCCATGATAACCACATCCGCATTCGGGTGGTTTTTCTCCAGCCACGGGGTAATGACTTTATCGACGACATCCTGTGCCTGTGCCATGCGGGAGCCCTTTTTCTGTAATGTTGAATAGCCAGAAAGTAGCAACAGCATGCCATGCCGTAAAGGGGGTTTATGGTTTTATTCAATACCCATAATCCAAGAATTTTCTGCCGCGCGATAGCTGGCGGCACTGCGGCGTTATGCTAGGCTGAAACGCATGAAACATATTGTCTACATATTGCCGCTGCTGCTGGCACTTGGATTTCCGCTAGAGGCGCAGGCGGAGGATCACCGGCCCGATCTTGCCGTTGACCAGTTGCAGCCCGCCGAAGCCGATATGGGTGATTACCAGCCCGCCGCCGGCGATGACCGCACGCGCCTGCGCGATTTGATTGCGCTGTCGGAAGATATCGAGACCTATCATAAAAAAACCGGCCATTACCCGCTGGCGACAGAGCCGTCCGAAAAAGACGTTCTCGTTTTCATCAAGAAAAACCCGACCGTCGACTGGGGCCAGTTCCACGGTCGCCCGCAAAGCGAGCTTGAAGCCGCGCTGCAGAAGGAGCTTGGCAAAAATGTGCACCTGCCGGATGATCCCTGGCGCGAAATGCAGCACTTCCTTTATATATATAAGACCAACGGGCAGGATTATACCGTCACCGCCAACCTGATGACCGCCCCCTTCTACGCCAAGCCCGGTACAACGTTTTCAACATTGTCCCTCGGGTCGCGTACTTCCGTTTCGGATGTAGTGCTGAATAAAAACCAGCTGCTCTTCCTGCTCAAAACGGGCAAAGACAATCCGAAGTTACAGCAACAGCTTCTTGATGCAGCACAGGCCAATGATACTGCAGCTCTCAAAGCAGCGATTGACGCAAGCGCAAACCTTAATCCGGTCTGCGGCTTCGACCAGCGCTGCCAGCCGCTTGGCATTGCGGCTGCTTCAGGCAATGCCGATACCATCGACTTCCTGCTGGCGCATGGCGCAGATATAAATGGCTTTAACGATTTTTATGACGTACCCCTGAACATCGCCATGGCGGCGGGCCATGCGGACATCGCCAAAAAACTTATACTCTCCGGCGCAAACGTCAATCTGCCGAATGCGCTGGGCGTTACGCCCTTTATCGGCGCGGCGCATGGTGGCGATGCGGACCTGGTAAAGCTGATGCTTGAGCATGGCGCGGATATCAACAGTCACTTCCTCACCAACACAGGCGATACCAAACCCGGCGACCGCGGGGAGCGCCCGCTGGAAGCTGCCATTCGCGCGGGCCATGTAGATATTGTGTCCACCTTGCTGAAGGCCGGCGCGGACCGCAAGCTGACAGGGCAGAACGGCGTGACCATGCAGTCACTGGCGGATGCATCCGGCAACGCAAAGCTGTCAGCGCTGCTGAAGAAGAAATGACGGAGCCCATCGCCCTGCTGGAAGAAATGTTCCGCGCGGCGATTGGTGCGGCGCAGCCGGCGCTGTGCCTGCCTCCGCACCTGCCGACAGCCCCTAAAGGACGCATGATTGTGATTGGCGCCGGCAAAGCCTCCGCCGCGATGGCGAAGGCGGTTGAAGATAATTGGACGGGTCCGCTCGAGGGACTTGTGGTCACACGTCATGGCTATGAAGTTGCATGTGACCGTATAGAAATTATCAAAG
>JBBQWK010000128.1:0-5657 GCA_038210695.1 Alphaproteobacteria bacterium | reverse complement strand
CTCGCGCAAGTCGGATAACCCGTCTATTACCCGCGACGTGTCGGGCGAAGGCGTCCAGCAGGCGCTCCTGAAACTGATGGAAGGCACCATGGCTTCCGTTCCGCCGCAAGGGGGCCGCAAGCAACCGCAGCAGGAATTCCTGCAGGGGGATACGACCAACATCCTCTTCATCTGCGGCGGCGCATTCGCGGGCATCGAGAAGATCATCTCGAAACGCGGCCGTTCCAACTCGATCGGCTTCGGCACCGACATCAAGGGTCCGGATGAACGCCGTGCCGGCGAAGTCCTGCGCGACCTGCAGACGGAAGACCTTCTGAAGTTCGGCCTTATCCCCGAGTTCGTGGGCCGCCTGCCCGTGCTGGCGACGCTTGACGACCTCGATGAAACTGCGCTGATCACTATTCTGACCGAGCCGAAAAACGCGCTGACGAAGCAATACGCCCGCCTCTTCGATATCGAGGGCGTGAAGCTGACCTTCCAGGACGACGCCCTGAAGGAAATCTCCAAGCGCGCGATCGAACGCAACACCGGCGCCCGCGGCCTCCGCTCCATCCTCGAGATCATCCTGCTCGACACCATGTTCGAACTGCCGGGCATGGAAGGCGTCGAGGAAGTGGTCGTCAAGGGCGAGAACGTTGCCAACGGCACCGCCCCTGTCCTCGTCTTCTCCGACAAGAAGAAAGTCAAAGACAAGGATAAGAAAGCCAAAGAAGCGAAAGACGCAAAAGACAAGGAAGACACTGCAGCGGCTTCCTAAAGCCCGCTGCACTTCCAGCAAAAAACCCGCCGGGCAACCGGCGGGTTTTTTGCTGGGTGCTTTAATGACAGGTGAAGCGAATAATTTTCATGAAACCGGTCTGTTTCATCAAATCATCCTGCACATCACCGATCATGTAACTGCCGTCAGGGCTGACAGCAACGGTGCCGGCAACGAGTGATTTGCCGGTGAATTCGGGATTATCCTTGCCGGGCAAGTTCATTGTAGTGAGGCGTTTAACAGCGGAGCCGTCTGTCCGCATGGCGTACCAGTCAGTGCCAAGCATAAAGTGAAAGCCGATGCGTTTTACGCCCTTTGTACTCATATAAACAATCCAGTCGCCGCCAGCGGTTTTGATGACGGTGGGATGTTCGTTGTAATCGTTGCCGTCCGTCAACCGCGCCGACTTTCCGCTTGCAAGGTCGAGGCTGTAAAGCTGGCTGTGCCAGAAACTTCTGCTGTCCTGATCGCTGGTATAAATCAACCGGCTGCCATCGCTAGTGAATGACCCCGGCTCATAATATGCGGCACCGCCGGGCTGAAATTCCTGCGGCTTGCCCAAATGCGGCTGCGGGGTTTTGATGAAATCCGCAACCTCGATAGCATATTTGCCGCCCGGCTGTCGCGCCGACCACGCGATGCGTTTGCCCTCCGGCGAGAAGACGGGAATGAGCGCGCCCTCGTCTTTCGTCACCGCTTCTGTCGTCAGTTGCCACTGCTTCCTGCCGTCCGCCGTGGTCAGCCAGATATCATCGTGGCGGCCATAACCGGGGAGCGCTTCGTAATCGGGGTTGCCGAACATTTTGCGGCCGTGCCAGTTTTTCTGCTGCGCCGTAAACATCAGGTACTTGCCGGTCGGATGCCAGTACGCCGCACCCTGATGCCCGCCTGATACATCCGGCACGATCAGCTGCTTTGTCCCATCTGGCGACATGATGACAATTTTGTAATAGCCGCTGCTTTCATCCGGCGTCATATAAGCAAGGCGGTTGTTCGCAGCATTCCACCGCGCGCCATAACCGCCGGATAAATAGGGCTTGGCATCGATCGTCGTGCCTGTTGCGTCATCGAGCGTGCAGGCCAATGCCGGAGCGGAGATGATGCAAAATAAAAGGGCAATGAAAAAGCGCATGCGCCAGCATAGCTAAGAAGCGGCCAAGAAAAAGCCCCGCCGGTAAAACCGGGCGGGGCTCTTCGTCTCCTCTAGGGAAGAGAACTTGGTCCTAGTCTGCTTAGGGCTTCGGCGGTTTCGGCGCGGGAGCTTTTTGGGCAGGTTTTTGCTGAGTGGGCTTTGTCATGGTAATGCCTCCAGTTTTTCTAGGTTTTTTGTGTAAGCCTATTCAGGCTACGCCGATGCGGGGGCGCGGCAACTAGGGACTTCTGTTCATGCGAGCAGACCGCGCTAGACGCCTGAAATCTTGAGCAAAATAAAAGCGACCGCTTTTGCATAATCTATTTTCTGCGTGTCGGTCAGGGTTTTGTCCTGCGCGAGTCTCGCATAACCGACTTCGGCGGCAGTGTGGCCTGCGGCGTAGGTGACTTTGGATGTGCCATAGCTGGCGGTATAGGCTTCAGTCGTGCGCTGGATGATGCCGTCATAGCCGTAGTGCCAGATGAAAGCTTCGATGACAGCGGCGCGGCCCATGGCGGCGGCGGCGGTGACGGGCGTCCAGCCGGCGGCGTTCGGCACATCAACCTGCAAACCTGCCGCGACGGCCTCCCTTAATTGAGATTCAATCTCATCATCCCGCGACCATTTGGCCATGTACTGCGCCAGCGTGGAACCGTGGGAGCCGGAGCGGTCGTTCAGCCCCTTCCCTTTTCCTGCCAGCGCCATCTCCAGCCAGTGAATGGTCATGAGCCTGCCGGAAACAGGCGATGCAGGCGCGGCAATGTTAAACGGCGTATCGCCTTTCAAGTCACCTTGATGCGGGTCGGCCCCCGCCTGCAGCAGCATCGAGACGATATCTTCAACATCCACTCCAGCGCTTTCGGCAGCGGCAGCATAATGCAGCACCGTCCAGCCTTTGGCGTCGGTGATGTTCACTTCTTGCGGAGATGCGGAGAGCCAGTCGCCGACATGGACGAACATATGCTTTTCGGCTTGGCCGAGAATGTCATTCGTAATGGTCATGAAACCATTACTTCAGCAAGGCCTTGCCCGGCTGCACGCTGTTCCACGCCATGGGGGCGACGACGGCGATGGAGGTGTCGGGGGAACCTTCGATCACGCGCGTGGTGCGGACGATGTACACAAGGCTCCCGTTTTCATGATCGTACAGGCGGTCGATCTGCAGCGTCTTGAAAATCAGGGAGCGGTGTTCGTCAAAAACCTTCTCGCCTTCATCATCGCCTTCAATTTTATCGGTATAGGAAATGGGG
The DNA here is from genome assembly GCA_038210695.1 of Alphaproteobacteria bacterium. GTDB lineage: Bacteria > Pseudomonadota > Alphaproteobacteria > Micavibrionales > UBA2020 > JAPWJZ01. Next base: position 2,518 of record JBBQWK010000128.1, on the reverse strand, counting down.
CCTGTTTGCGAGCAGGAGACGGAGGCGATGGACGGGTCTTCCGCCAAACCCAGCCCGCCTTTGATGCCTCCCGTTTTCGGCCGCGCCACATAGCAGGTGATGCCCTTGATTTTCGGATCGTCAAAAGCCGTGACAACAATTTTATGGTTGGGGCCGACAAGCTTGAACGCCGTTGACACCGCGCCGATTTCGCGGGAGTCGGATGCGAAAGCAGCGGTTGAGGAGATGAGGAGGAAAAGGGCGATGAAATATTTCACGACGAAAACTTTCTAAAACTTGTCATCCCGAACGAAGTGAGGGATCTCCTCTTCCTTTTTTCGGTACAAAGGGGAGATTCCTCGCTTCGCTCGGAATGATAAATAGATTTAAACGTTCAGCAGCAGGTTGGCGCGTTCCCAGGAGGAGATCACGGTGTTGTAGGCCTTGAACTCGCCTTCCTTGATCGCGACATAGGCGTTGACGAAGCGTTCGCCGAGCAGGTTGGAGAGCGGCTTGCAGGATTTGAATTTCTTCAAGGCATCCGCAAGGTGGTACGGCAGCGTCTGGCCTTTTTTATAGGCGCTTCCCTTGATCTGTTCCGACGGCTCAATCTCTTCCAGCATGCCGAGCAGGCCGCAGGCGAGGGTCGAGGCGATGGTGAGGTACGGGTTGCCATCCGCACCCGGCAGGCGGTTTTCAACGCGGCGGTTTTCCGGCTTCGATACCGGCACGCGCAGACCCGCGGTGCGGTTATCAAGCCCCCATTCAACGTTGATCGGCGAGTCAGTCTGCTTGTGGCCGAAGCGGCGGTACGAGTTCACGTTCGGCGCGAACAGCGGCACGGCATAGGGCAGATAACGCTGCAACCCGCCAAGGTAATGACGGAAGTATTTGGTCATTTCGCCTTCATCGGTCGAGAACAGGTTTTTGCCCGTCTGGTTGTTGATGACGGACTGGTGAATGTGCATGGCGGAACCCGGCTCCGTCTGCATCGGCTGCGCCATGAAGGTCGCGTAAACGCCGTGGCGCATGGCGACTTCGCGGGCGGTGCGCTTGAACAGGAAGGCCTGATCCGCAGCTTCCAGCGGGTTGCCGTGGTTGAAGTTGACTTCAATCTGGGCGGCGCCGGCTTCATGCGACAGGGTATCGATGTCGATGTTCTGCTTTTCGCAATAGGCGTAAACGTCTTCAAACACCGGATCGAACTCGTTAACGGCATCGATGCCATAGGCCTGACGGCCGATTTCCTGACGGCCGGAGCGACCGACGGGCGACTGCAAGGGAATGTCGGGATCGGTGTTGACGGCGACGAGGTAGAATTCCAGCTCCGGCGCGACAATAGGCGACCAGCCGCGGGATTCATACTCCGCGATGATTTTTTTGAGCAGATAACGGGAGGACATCGGCACCGGCGTGTCATCGGCATAGAAAGCATCGCAGATAATCTGCGCGGTCGCTTCCGTATACCAGGGCACAAGGCGGGCGGTGGATTCATCGGGCGTCAAATAAACGTCGCCATAGGTCGGGTTGACGTGGTCGTCTAAGTCGTCGGGGTAATCCCCTGTCACGGTCTGCACGAAGACGGTCTCGGGCAGCGGCATGCCCCTTTCCCGTAATATTCGAAGCAACTTGTCTGCCGGCACAATCTTGCCACGAGCGATACCCGCCATATCGGGGACAAGGCATTCAACTTCCGTAATCTTGTGTTCCCGGATGAATTCTTCTAACTTGTCCATGCAGACAGCCCCTGTTTTTAGTTATGTGAATATCTTGAACGCGAAAATCGAGCAGAAGGACAACTTCAATGTCCCTTATTACGCGGTTTCGGCGAACAAGCTCGTTGCGACTCTAGGCAGTCTCAAAAAAGAGGTCAACTGCGATATTTGCGTGGTTGGAGGCGGTTTTACTGGACTTTCCGCAGCTCTGGAGCTGTCTTTGAAGGGATATTCTGTCGTTCTTCTGGAAAAAGACGCCATTGCCTCCAGCGCTTCCGGCCGTAACGGCGGCCAGCTGCAACGCGGCTTCCCGAAGTCGACGGATGAACTCGTCAGCCGCTATGGTTTTGCCGATGCGAAGCTGATGCACGATATCTCCATCAAGGGCATCGAGCTGATCAAGCAGCGCATCGAGGAGCATGACATCAAATGCGCCCTCAGGCCGGGGCAGCTGACGGCGGCTTTTGACAGCAAGCAGATGAAGGCGCTGGATGCCGACCGCCTCGGCTGGCAGAAATTCGGCTATAGCGATATGCAGATGCTGGATGCCGGCGAAGTGCATGATATGGTTTCGGCCAAGCCTTATGTGGGCGGGCTTTTTGACCCGACCGGCGGCCATTTTCACCCTTTGAACTATGCCCTGGGTCTGGCGCGCGCGGCGCAACAGGCGGGCTGCCAGATTTTCGAGCATTCCCCTGCCAGCGCGATTAACACCGGCGACTCCCCCTTCGTCGTGACAGAACAAGGTCTTGTGCGCTGCAAATTCATCATCCTTGCCGGCGCGATCAAGCTGCAGGGTTCTGAGAGCATGGCGGCACGCTCCA
>JBBQWK010000127.1:0-5721 GCA_038210695.1 Alphaproteobacteria bacterium | reverse complement strand
ACAAAATTATCGCCGTCCTTGGTGAAATGGCGCACAAGGGAATGAATCGGCAGTCCGCGCTGCACTTCGAACTGGCTATAGCTGCCTGCTTTTGCCTTTTCAACAATGCTGTCTGCAATATCGGTCGCGAGAATATCAAAGCTCCAGCCGGCCAGCAGCGGGTGATCCTGCAGCAGCATGGCCAGCGAATAGGCCTCCTGCCCGCTGGCACAGGCGGCGGACCAGAGGCGGAGATGTTTTTGAACCGACCGTCGCCGCACAAGCTCCGGTATAATCTGGTCTTTCAGCACGGTGAAGGGTTTCATATCGCGGAAGAAGGATGTTTCCGACGTCGTCATCGCCTCCACAATATCGCGCAGCAACTCGCGGTCATTGCCGCGGCGCAGAAGCGTCGCCAGCGCTTCAAGGTCGCGGGCGTCACGGCGGCGGGCGACGGGGGCAAGGCGGGATTCAAGCAGATAGGCTTTGTCCGGCGTCAGCGCAATGCCGGACTCACGCCGCAGAGTTGCGGCAAAAAGCGCGAAATCCTGCGGATGAAGGCTCATGTCCGCCCCCGCAACTGGCGCAAAATGGCACCCGGCATTTCCGGTAGCGGCACAATATCGCTGCAGAGACCAGCGTTTGCGACGGCACCCGGCATACCCCAGACGGTGCTGGTCGCCTGATCCTGCGCGATAATTGCGCCGCCGGATTCTTTTAACTGCTGGCAACCGGCTAAACCATCACTGCCCATACCCGTCAGCACAACGGCAAGGACGCGGCCGTGATAGGCATCGCTTAAACTGCGCAGCATGGGATCGGCAGCGGGGCGGCAGAAATTTTCCGGCGGCGTTTGCAGCAGCGAAATATAACGGCGGTTATCGTCGACGCGCACGGTGAGGTGATAGTTGCCGGGTGCAACATAGATGCGGCTGGGCACCACCTCCTCCCCGTCCACGGCTTCGGCGCAGTCAAGGTCGGTCACTTGCGCGATATTTTCGGCAAGGATGAAGGTGAAATGCGCCGGCATATGCTGCGTCACAAAAACCGGCAGGCGAATTTGCGATTTGAGACCGGCAAAAACACTCAGCAGCGCCTGCGGCCCGCCGGTCGAGGCGCAAATCGCGAGGGCGGAGGGGGCTGCGGTTGATGGCGCTGTTTCAGGAACGACAACGACGGGCAAAGCCAGCGGCGGCGCATGTCCTGTCAGGGCAAGAACACGCCCGACAAGCTGTGCACTGAAGGCGCCGGGTTGCGCCATTTCCTGCGCCAGCGGTTTTGGCAGCACATCCGCCGCACCTTTTTGCAGGCATTCAAAGGCCAGCCGTGCGTTGTCGCGCGTTGCGGAAGAGGCGATGATGACGGGGATATCCGGGTATTTTTCACGCAGCAGCGGCAGCGTTTGCAACCCATCCATGACCGGCATTTCGATATCGAGGATAATGATATTCGGCTTCACGGTTTCGACCATGGCAAGCGCCTGCTTGCCATCCGGCATGGCGGCCACGACCTGAATATCGGCGTTTTCTTCAAGAAATCTTGTCAGCAAACCGCGCACGATGCTTGAATCATCTACAACCATGACGCGAACGGGGCGGAAGCTCCGGCGGACAAAAATCGTCATGTCACAAAACGCCGACCTGCCGGAATTTCCCCTCCAGCATCTCGCGGTCAAAGGGCTTCATGATGTATTCATCGGCACCGGCGGCCAGAGCTTCCTCGATCTCCTCGATCGCGGCCTGGGTGGTGCAGATGATGACTTTGGTATTGGCGGCGGCGGGAGTGGCACGCAACTGGCGCAGGCAGGTAATGCCATCCATCACCGGCATATTCCAGTCGAGCAGCAGAATATCAGGCATTGAAGCATTGCAGGATTCCAACGCTTTCTCTCCGTCCTCCGCCTCGCGGCAGGCAAAGCCGAGACCCGTGAGTAATTCGCGCGCCACGCGGCGGACGATGGGGCTGTCATCGACGATGAGGCAGTTTTTCATGCGTGTTCTTTCGCAATGCCGAGCCCCGCGAAAATGCGCTGCAGGTCGAGCGCGCCGAGAAGTTCGCTTTTTGCAAGGTAAACCCCCGCCATCGCGCCGCGCCAGCCGGTGCCAAGCCGCGCGGTCATTGCATCCGGCGCGGGTGAAAAATTGCCGACTTCGCCGACGGAGTCAACGATCAGGGCATAAAGCTCCGCCTTGTTTTCAACCAGGATATAGCAGGGTTTGCCGCTGGTCATGAGCGGCGGAAAGCCGAAGTGCCGGCGCAGGCTGATGACGGCGGCAATGCGGTTCTGCATATAGGCAAGGCCCAAAACTTCCGGCGGAGCAAGCGGCGTGGGGGTCAGGCGCGGCAACCCGCGACCTACTTCCTGCACCGCAGGAATTTCAAGACCGCAGAGCTGCCCCGAAATGCGGAAGGTAAGGAATTTTGCAGCTGTTTCCGTCATGCGTTTTTCCCGCGTGCCTGTTGAATGCAGACTGACGCATCCAGCACGGGAATGGCGCGTGTATTAATGACGGCGGTGCCGAGGATGCCTTCCCCCGCGCCGTCGTCGATGCGGGCGGAAAGAATGTCGGTTACTTCTTCAATGACAAGTCCTGCGCGCGGCACGGCATCTTCCTGCAGCACCAGCATCTTGGCGCGGCCGGCGGGCCGTCCGTGCAGGAAACAGAGAGGCAGCAGTCTGCCGCGATATTCGGTGACTATAAGCCCGCCCACTTCCGAGACCGTAGACATATCGATTTTCTCCAGCCGCCAGACTTGCCGCAGCGGCAGGGCGTAATTGTGGCCTGACTCCCTGAACAACAGCAGCGGTTGCGGCGGCGGACCGGTATCTACCGGCGCTTGCGGTTTTTCCTCGGTCACGCGCGCGAGGTCGATGCCGCCCGCTGCCGCAATGCCCGCGGGATCAAGGATCAGCACGACGCAGCCGTCACCCAAAACGCTGCAGCCACTGTAAAGCCGCTGCTGTGAAAGCAGGCTGAGAACCGGGCGCACGACAATTTCTTCCGTCGAATGCACGCCATCGACAATCACGCCGTAGGCCTGCCGTCCTTCGCCCAGAATAATGACGCAGCCCTGACGCGTATCGGCATCAGTCGCATCAAGCCCGAGTGCGGACTGAAGCGAAACCAAGGGAATAAGCGTGCCGCGCAGGCGCAGGAATTTTTCATCGCCGACATCTTCAATGCGCTGCGGCCCGTTGCGGCGCAGGCGCAGAACCTCGCGCACCTGGCTTTGGGCGATGGCGTAGGGCGTGCCGCCAACGCTTAAAATCAACGCCGGAACAATCGCAACGGTCAGCGGGATGCGGAGCGTAAACTGCGTGCCTTTACCGACCTCGCTTGAAATATCGACCGTGCCGCCGATTTTTTCGATATTTGCGCGCACAACATCAAGCCCGACGCCGCGGCCGGATACAGCGGTGACAGCCTGCGCCGTTGAAAACCCCGCCGTGAAAATCAGCTGCCGCACCTGCCGCTCGTTCATGCCGCGCAAAGCATCGAGCGTGACAATGCCTTTTTCCAGCGCCTTGCGGCCGATGGCGGCGGGGTCGAGCCCCTGCCCGTCGTCCTCGATAATGATGACAACCTGCCCGCCTTCGTGATGCGCGCGCACGCAAATGCGCCCTTCCGCATGCTTGCCGGCGGCGATACGGGCGGCGGGCTTTTCAAGACCATGATCAGCGGCGTTACGCACCAGATGCGTCAGGGGATCGCGGATCAGGTCGAGCACTTGGCGGTCAATTTCGGTATCCTCCCCCTCCAGTTCCAGCTTTATTTTTTTGCCAAGATCGGCGGCAAGGTCGCGGACCATGCGCGGCAGTTTGGCGAAAGCCGCCTGCAGTGGCTGCAGCCGCGCCCGCATGACATCTTCCTGCAAGCCGGAAACCGCGCGGTTGAGCCGGGCGATATGCGCCTTCAATTCGAGCGTTGCCGTACCCGCGCCCTGCAATATCTGGTTGCGGGTCAGCACCAGTTCACTGACCGAGCTTAAAATATTTTCCAGCGTCGCAAGGCTGAGGCGGACGGAAGCCGCGATATCTTCCACAGGCGCTGGCGGCGGGAGGACAGCGATGCCCGATGCAGGCGTGGCGGTGAGCGTTGCAAGGTCGAGCAATGCCAGCAGCGGTTTGTCATCCCCCTTCGGTTCCTGCCCTGTTTCGGCAAGGCCGGCGACGATGGCCTTGATACGGTCAAGCGATTGCAGCAGCAGCGATGCTGAATCCGGCGTTACCTCCAGCGCGCCGCTGCGGTAGCGGCCGAGGATTGTTTCGGTGTGGTGCGTCACGTTCTCAAGGCGCGGCAGGTTTAAAAAACCGCAGTTGCCTTTGACGGTATGCACAAGGCGGAAGACGCGGTTGATGAGTTCTTTGTCTTTGGGGTTTTTTTCAAGGCGCAGCAGCTCGAGATCGAGCGCGCCTAAACTCTCCCGCGTTTCGACAACAAATTCCTGCAGGCTTTCATCCATGGCGTCATGCCTTTCGTTCCTTCAAGCATGGGCGAAATGGATTAAAACTTCATTGCAGAAAACGTCGCGAAACATACGGGCGTATGCGAACTATAGGAATATTTTTAAACCGCGAGCTGGAACGCGTTTAAACCGCGAGCTGGAACTCGACTTTTCCAAGATCGGGCGCGGCGGTCCAGCTGATTTTAAGATCAAACCAGGCGGCGAATTTTCCGGTCACATAAGCGTGGACGGAGCGCGGGTCAAGGTCTTCGGCGGCGGTATCACCACGCAAGGCGGCTTCGGTGCCTTCGCGGAAGCCAGGGTTTTTGCCCGTGACCATGATGCGGATGCCCTTGTTGCCATCAACAGCGCTGACCGTGACTTTGCCTTCGCCGTGGTTGCATTCTTCGGCGAGGATAAGCAGGTTCAGCAGCACCTTGTAAAAACCGCGCGGCGGCATGGAGAATTTGGGGCCGAGATCAGGCTCGAACTCCGCCTGCACGCGGCCGGACTTCAGCAGGTCGGTGAAGGATTCACGGATGTCCTTGAAGCCGACGTTTTTGTCGGTGCCGGCCGCGCCGTATGATAAGCGGAAGGCTTTGAGGCGGATGGAAGCCTGCAGCGCTGAATCGGCGATAAGCTGTTGCGCTTCCGCGCCGGCCTCTTCCCCCAGCTCCTGCATCAGCTCGACGCCGTTGTTGACGGCCCCGACAGGGCTGACGAGATCGTGGCAGATGCGGGAGGCGATCAGCTCCATCACGCGCGGGTCAAGCAGAACGTCCATGGAAGTCTCCTGATTAAAAGGGCGAAGCGATGCCGCTGGCGGCGAGCTGGCCGACCAGCTGCGCCTTGACGCGCTCGAGGCCTTCAGCGGTATAACCTTCGGCACGCACGGTCAGCAGTTCTTCGGTGTTGGAGGGGCGCATCAGCCACCAGCCGTCCGGCGTTGTCACGCGCACGCCGTCGATGTCGATGATGGAAAGGTCCTTGGCAGCTTCAGCCTTGAGGCGCGTCTTGATTTCGCCCGCGACCTCGAACTTGCGCTCCGCCGGCACGTGGAAGCGCACTTCCGGCGTGTAATGCATTTTCGGCAGATGCGCCGTCAGCTCAGACATTTTTTTGCCGGAGTTGCTGAGGATGTTCAACAGGCGCACGGCGCAATAGGGCGCGTCGTCGAAGCCGTAGTATTTATCGGCAAAGCAGATATGCCCGGCAAGCTCGCCGCCGAGGGGGGATTTCAATTCCTGCATTTTCGCCTTGCTAAGCGAGTGGCCCGTAATCCACATCACAGGCTTG
>JBBQWK010000126.1:0-5721 GCA_038210695.1 Alphaproteobacteria bacterium | reverse complement strand
TCTTGATCACGACCGGCACGGTGCAGGAAAAAGCCACGCCCGTTTTCTCCGCCGCCGATATTGGCGCGGCGCAAACCGTTATCCGCCAGCTGCCCATCGGCCAGAAAGTGGTCGACGGTATTTTGAAACTGGTGCAGATGGGCCGGCCGGAGCAAACAACGCTCGCCTCCGTCAAAAAACACGTCAGCTGGGGCCCCGGCCCCAGAGCGGCGCAGGCCTTTATGCTGACGGCGCGCGCCAAGGCACTGCTGGAAAACCGCTATGCACCGTCGCTGGATGATGTGATTGCGCTGGCGCCTTCTGTGTTGCGCCACCGTATGGCGCTGCACTTCTCCGCCCGCGCCGAAGGCAAGACGATCGAGGATATTATTGCCGAAATGTGCGCGACCCTCGGTTAATCCATGACGCTCGATCTGCCGGCACCGGTGCGCGAGTATGTCGCCGCCAAGGACACCAATGACCCCGCCACCATTGCCGCCTGCTTTCATGAAGAAGCATGGGTGCATGACGAGGCGGAGGATATTATCGGCCGCGCCAATATCCAGAAATGGGCATCGGCGACAATCCAGAAATATAAGTTCACCATGACGCCGACGGCGTGGAAACAGGAAGACGCGGACACCGGCGTGCTGACCGCAACGCTTGTCGGCAATTTTCCCGGCAGCCCTGTCGATCTTGATTACCGCATGATGCTGAAGGACGGTAAAATCTACCGTCTGGAAATTGAATAACTAGCGCAACGCGTAATCTTTCAGCTCTTCATATTCGGAGCCGTGCTTCGTCAGGTGGCTCTGGTAGAGGATAAAGCTGTCGACCTCGAACTCTTCCGAGGCAAAAAGGTTGTGCGCCTGAATAAATTCGCCAATTCTGGCGTCATCCACATTCGTCAGCCGCGCCAGCGTTACATGCGGCACATATTTGCGTTTCTCGAACGGGATTTTATAAACCTGCAGGGCGCGGTCGATTTTATCTTTCAACCGCTGCAGCGGCTCCGATTCCTCGACGCCAATCCAGAGCATTTTATTGTCGCCATGATGCGCAAAGCAGCCCGCGCCTTTGAGGCGCAATTTGAATTTCTTGCCGCGCAGGGCTTCAAACGCCTCGTCTATATCTTCCGCAACGCCTTCATCAACATCGCCGATAAAGGTGAGGGTGATGTGGTAATTTTCGCGTGTAATCCAGCGCGCGCCGGGCATAACGCTTTCCAGCAGCGTAAGGCGCTGGCGCAGCAGGACGGGAATTGAAAGTCCGGTGAAAAGGCGCAGCATAGGGTTACGGGCAGGGGTTGGCCGTCACGGCATGGACGGCATTGATATCGGCAATCACGGCATCCGGCAACGTTAAATCAGCCGAGGCGATGTTCAGCTTCAGCTGGTCCATTTTTGTAGCGCCGATGATGGTGGAGGCGACAAACGGCTGCTGCTGCACGAAGGCCAGCGCCATTTGCGTCGCATCCAGCCCGTGTTTCTTCGCGACATCCAGATAGCCCGTGACGGCTTCATCAAGGCGCGGGCGTTTGTAACGGGAAACGCGGGCATCAATTGCCCAGCGCGTACCCGGCGGAATTTTGCCGGCAAGATATTTGCCGCTTAACGTCCCCGCACCAAGCGGCGAATAGGCAAGGAGGCCGACCGATTCCTGCAGGCATATTTCCGCAAGGCCGATTTCAAAAGTGCGATTGAGCAGGTTGTAGGCATTCTGGATGGAAACAACGCGCGGCAATTTGTTGCCATTGGCAAGTTGCAGATGCTGTGAGAGGCCCCAAGGCGTTTCATTCGAAACACCGAAGTGGCGGATTTTGCCGCTGGCGACAAGCGCCTGCATGGCCGCCAGCCCTTCGCCAATTTCATCGGCTTCCTTGCTGCTGACAGAAGTTTGATCAAACCCGAGCTTGCCGAAGCTGTTGACGGGGCGCTGCGGCCAGTGCGTCTGGTAGAGGTCGATATAATCTGTTTGCAGTCGCTTGAGGCTGGCATCTACCGCCATGTTAATATTCGCTGCATCCAGCCGCGATTTGCCATCGCGTATCCAGCCCATGCCGGGTCCCGCGACCTTCGTTGCGAGGATAACATCTTTACGCTTGCCGCTTTTCTTGAACCAGTTGCCGATGATTTCTTCCGTCTTGCCTTGGGTTTCGGCCTTTGGCGGTATGGAATACATTTCGGCGGTATCGATGAAATTGACGCCGTGTTCCAGCGCGTAATCCATCTGCTCATAACCTTCATCGGGCGTGTTCTGCTGCCCCCATGTCATGGAGCCAAGACAGATCTGGCTGACCTGAAGCGTGGTCTTGCCGAGGGGACGGAGTTTCATGGGAGGTCTACTTTTTCTGCGGGGTGGAGGATGGCGCCTTCATGACCAGAAGGTCGGCGACGGTGGGGAGAATTTTTTCAACAATAATGGCAATGCCGGCGGCAGTCGGGTGCACGCCATCCGCCTGGTTCAGCTGGGTTTGCCCTGCAACGCCATCAAGAAAGAAGGGGTAATAGGCGGTGTGGTAAATATCCGACAGGTCTTTGTACATTTTCAGGTACGCCATGTCGTATTCCGCCCCGAGGTTCGGGAAGGCGCGCATGCCGGCGAGCAGCACAGGGTGATTATAGGTTTTAAGGATGTCCAACATATGGCGCAGGTTTTCGCGCGTCGATACCGGGTCCACCGCGCGCAGCATGTCATTGGCGCCAAGCTCGAGGATAATATAATCGGGTTTCGATTTGAGCGAGTAGTTGAGCCGGCGCAAGCCACCCGCCGTGGTTTCGCCGGAAACACCGGCGTTGATCACGTGGATGTTCAAGCCTTCCTGCTTCAGCCGCGCTTCTAGCTGGGCGGGAAAACTTTCGGTCAGGCCAAGGCCGTAGCCGGCGGACAGGGAATCGCCGAAGACGAGGATGGTTTTTGGCGGGGACTGTTCGGCTGGTGTGGTCACGGGAACCTCTGTTGCCATCGCTGCGTTTACGACTGGCGGAAAAACCGCCATACTCAATGCCACCAGAACCAACGCAGCCAAGGCTGCCGCTTTTTGCGAGAAATTCATCATGGCTTCCATTCTAACCCTTGACCGCGTCGATTTGAACCTGAAAAGCGAGGCGGGCGAAGTAAATATTCTGAAGGCCGTGTCGCTGGACCTGCCTGCCGGCAAGACGGTTTCGATTATGGGTCCCTCCGGTTCCGGCAAAACCACACTGCTGATGGTCTTGGGCGGCCTTGAAAGCCCGACAAGCGGTAACGTCACTGTGGCGGGCACGCGCCTCAACGGATTGAGCGAAGATGCGCTTGCGACCTTCAGACGAGATAATATAGGTATCATCTTCCAGAATTTCCACCTCATCCCCACCATGACCGCGCTCGAGAATGTTGCCATTCCACTGGAATTCGCAGGCGTCGCGGATGCTTTTGGCAAGGCGAAGGCCGCACTTGAATCTGTCGGCCTTGGCCCCCGCATCCGCCATTACCCGGGGCAGCTTTCCGGCGGGGAGCAGCAGCGGGTGGCGATTGCCCGCGCCTTTGTCACCACGCCGCGCCTGATTCTGGCGGATGAGCCGACCGGCAACCTTGATGCCGAAACCGGCGCGGTCATCACGCGCATTCTGTTCGACCTGACGCGCCGGCACGGCACCACGCTGGTGCTGGTGACGCATGATGACAAGCTTGCTGCCGCCTGCGACATCACCGTGCATATCCGCGACGGCCGCATCATGGATGACAAGGTGGCGGCGTGAGTGATTTTTCCCTCGCCTTGACCTTTGCCCGCCGCGAGTTGCGCGCGGGGCTTTCCGGCTTTTACGTTTTTATCGCCTGCCTTATTCTGGGTGTCGGCGCGATTGCGGGCATTCAATCCTTAAGTCAGGGCCTGGTCGACAGCCTGCACTATGACGGCCGTTATATTCTGGGCGGCGACTTGGCCGTGCGCACCATGTACAAGCCGGCAACGCCGGAGCAGATGGATTACCTGAAAGCCAATTACGGCCCCGTCACCACCGTCACGCAAACGCGTGGCATGGCGCGGACGCTGAGTGGCGCCAAAGCCGCGATTGTGGAGATTAAGGCGATTGACGCCACCTACCCGCTGTATGGCCGGATGGAATTTAACGATGAAGCGGGCAAGCCGCTGGATATGCAGCCGGCAGCGCTGGTTGCGCCCGTCAACGGTACCTACGGCGCGGCGGTGGAGAAAGAAGCGCTGTTCCGCCTTGGCGCGCATCTGGGTGATACCATTATGGTTGGCAAGCAGGCATTTTTGCTGAAGGCCGTTATTGCCAAGGAGCCGGACCGCATCAGCTCCATGGGTTATAACCTTGCGCCGCGGCTGATGATCGCGGAGGCCGCGCTGGAAAACACCGGCCTGACCGTGACCGGCAGCCAGATTTATTACGACCAGCGCATTTATATGCCGAAGGCGAAAACACAAGCCGAGCTGGATGCCGCCGCCGATACGATACAAAAAAAATTCCCCGCCGCTTCCTTCCGTATCCGCAACAGCTTCAACGCCTCGCCGCGCGTGGAAGAAATTATCGGCAAGCTGGGATTTTTCCTGACGCTGATCGGCCTGACGACGCTGCTTGTCGGAGGCGTTGGCATTTCAAATGCCGTGCGCGGCTACCTTGATACCAAGCTGTCGCATATCGCAACGCTGAAGTGCCTTGGCGCTTCCGGAAATTTTGTGCTGGCGGTTTATCTGCTGCTGATGCTGGCGCTGTCAACACTTGGTATCGCCATCGGTCTTGGCATTGGCTATGCGGTGGCGCAGGTGGCGGGGCAGATGCTGACCGCCAAATTTTCACTCTCCGATCATGTTGCAGCCTATCCCGGTATTCTGGGCATGGCGGCGGCATTCGGGTTTTTGACCGCGCTTGCTTTTTCCCTCTGGCCGCTGGGACGCGCAGCGCTGGTGAAGCCGGGTGATTTGTTCCGTGACCGCATTTTTCCCAGCGGCAAGCGCCCCGGCGGCGGTGTGCTGCTGGCAACTTGCGTTGCCGCGCTGCTGCTGGCGGCCATGGCGATTGTGACGGCGCCGGATACGCGCTTTGCGATCTGGTTTGTTTGCGCCTCCGTCATTGTCTTCGGCGTTTTCTATCTGGCGTCGGGCGCGGTGCGGGCGGGTTTGCGCAACATGAAGCCGCCGCGCCTGCCGGAAGCGCGCATGGCGATTGCCAATCTCTACCGCCCCGGCAATGTGACGACCAGCGTTGTGCTGTCGCTCGGCCTTGGTCTGACGGTTTTGATTGCGGTTGCGCAGGTGCAATACAACTTCTCCCGCCTGATCGGGGATGATATTGCGGCAGACGCGCCATCGTTCTTCTTCCTTGATATCCAGCCTGACCAGAAAGATGCCTTTGCCGCGCTCGTCAACAGCCATGCCTCCGCCCGCAACTTGGCTTTGACGCCGTCGTTGCGCGGGCGCATTACAGAAGTGAACGGCAAGCCGGCCGAAACTGCCGTGATCGATAAAAGCCATGACTGGGTGGTGAAGTCCGACCGCGGCTTTACCTATATGGCGGTGCCGCCGCCCAAAGCCGGCATCATTGCCGGTAAATGGTGGCCGGCGGATTATAAAGGTGCGCCGCTTGTTTCCATCGCAACCGATGTTAGCAAAGCCTTTGGCATTGGCGTCGGCGATAAAATCACGGTGAATATTCTGGGCGTTGATACCACGGCGACTGTCGCCAATGTGCGCGACATTGACTGGACGAGCTTTACGATGAACTTCGCCATTACCTTCGC
>JBBQWK010000125.1:0-5738 GCA_038210695.1 Alphaproteobacteria bacterium | reverse complement strand
TCAGGTGTAAGTGATGGAGACAATCTCCACTATTTCGGTCCCGTTGATGGTGCTGAGTTTCACCTCATCCCCTACGCCATGTTTCATAAGCGCGAGGGCCACGGGCGACTGCCAGTTTATTTTACCGGCGTTCACATCGGCCTCGTCAATGCCCACCAGCATCACGGTACGCTCGATGTCATCCGCGCCGATATAAGTGACTGTCGCGCCAAAAAATACCTTCTGCAGCCCCGCCTGCTTTTTCGGGTCTACCACGACGGCGCTTTTGAGGTTGCGGGTCAGAAAGCGCAAGCGGCGGTCAATTTCCCGCAGACGCTTCTTGCCATAGATATAGTCGCCGTTTTCGGAACGGTCGCCGTTGCCGGCGGCCCAGCTGATGATTTCAACGACCCTAGGCCGCTCATCGCGCACCAGTACGCGCATTTCTTCCTGCAGCACGGCAAAGCCGCCGGGTGTCATATAATTTTTGACAGGAATCGCGGGGAGCGCATCTTCCTCCTCCTCGTCGTCATCATCTTCCGGTTCTGGCGGTAATTTATCTTTGACCATGCGGCGGATTTTAGCGAAAGCGCCTTGCTTGCGCCACTTGAAAAGCAGCCTTGATAATCAAAAGAGGCCAAGGTCTAATGCGCTATGCCGAAGGTTCATGACAGCCGCATCGTTTCCATCCCGCGTAAACAGGCTTTTGCGCTGATGATGGATATTGAAAAATATCGGAAATTCATTCCCTTTATCCGCCGCGTGCGCATTTTAGCGCGGGAAGGCAATGTGACCGAAGCGGAAATTCGTGTCGGCCTGCCGGCCATGTCCTTCACCTACCGCTGCGAAATTACCGCCGATCCCTATGAAAGCATCCATATCCGCGATCTGGCGGGACCGTTCCGTTTTTTGAAATGCGCCATATTGTTCGAGGACGCAGGCCACGGCCAAACCCGCATCGATTACAATTTTGAATCAAAATTCCGCTCGCGGTTGATGAACGCCGTTGCCGACCCGCTGTTCAGCGCGCTGCTGGGCACAACGCTGGCAGAAGTGCAGCGGCACATCAAGCGGCAGCTTTAAGGCTTTCTTTTGCGGCTCGCTATATAAAGCTGGCTGCCCTGTTTTGATTTGGACAGCGGCTGCACCTTGGCGCTGGGCGCCATTTTGAGAATTTCTTCGCGGAGCTCGTCAATCGCCGCGGCATTGCCGGCTTTTCTCTCCAGCTCGATCTCGAAGAACTGGTGGCGCGAACCGTCCGACTGCAGGATGATTTCGCCCACATCAAAGGCCAATTCAACGGTGGCGGCTTTTTTGCCGTGGCCGGTACTGACATTGAAATACCGGCGCTCGATCGCGGCGGTAAAAATATGCTTCAGTTTCAATTTGGCGAAGGGCAGTACGGCGGCTTTCGTATCGGCATCCGTCACGGCGTTGAGATCGGGCGCGTGGCTCGGCATAATATCCTTCACCTCGCGGCGGAACAGCGCGCCGGCGGCGAGGTTGCCGTTGGCGGCGGGCAAATCGCGCTTCACGGTCTGCTCATACCCGCCGAGACGGCCTTTTTTGCCTTCCTTGTACTGCATGCGCAGAGAAAGATCGTTCTTATGCAGCGCCAACCGTGCGGAATCGTAATACGCGCGCGGCATGTATTTATGCTCGATATGCGCCGGCGCGTGCTTTTGCGCAAAATGTTTGAAGACTTTTTCCAAATCGCCTTGCGACAGCTGGATTTTGACTTCCTGCTCGTCTTCGCTTTTCTGCTTGGGCAATGGCATGGCGCCTCGGCTGATTCGGGGTGCAGATTTTTTGTTAAGGACTGAACCTTAACATGCGCTCGGGATTCTGTCTAAAAATTTAAGGCTGCGGGGGCTTGGCCTTCAGCTTCGGCGCTTCCTGCGGCGGCGCGGCGTAGCCCAGTTTTTCAGGGCTGATGGGCACATAGCCGACAATTTCCTTGAAATGCACATGTACAGGATCAGGCCTTGAATCAAACTTCAGCTCGCGCGGGCCAAAGGCTTTTTCAAGGTAGCGCTTTGCCACCAGCACCTTGCGGGCATCGCCGAGGCTTAAGTCATGTGCCGCTTCCTGCGCCAGCAAACCACCGCTAAGCACATCTGCCATATGTTCAAGCAGCTTGCGTGCAAACCGCTCGCCGTCTTTCGGGTTCTGGCGTAAATGCAGCAGTGCGTTCATGGTTTCTTTGAGGCCCTGGTCGAGAAGTGCTTTCTCCGCCAGCATTGAAAGGGGCAGCACATCGGAAATATTACGGATTTTTTCGATAAAAATCTGGTCGCCGGCTTCCTTGCCCGCCACCATGCGCAGCAGTTCCAGCGCCTGAATATTGGCGGGACCTTCCCAGACGGTCAGCACCATGGCATCGCGGAATTGGCGGGCGGTGGGGAATTCTTCGGTATAGCCGTTGCCGCCGACCATTTCGAGTGCGCGCTTAGCGCATTGTATGCCGTCTTCCGCGGTGCGGTATTTGGCAATAGCGGTGGCCAGACGCAGCCAGGGACGTTGCGTATCATCCTTCAGCGCCACATCAAAAGTTTTTGCCGCCTCGAATGCCAGCGCGGTGGAGGCTTCGGATTTCATCATCAAATCCATGAGCTCGTTCTGCACCATGGGATAGTTGATGATGGGCTTGCCGAAGGCTTCGCGGTGCGTTGCCCAGCTGGCAGCTTCCAGAAACGCGCGGCGTTGTACGCCCGCGCCGCTGACAGCGTTGTGGATGCGGCTGTATTCCAGCGCCTCCATCATGACCTTCAGGCCATGCGGCGGCGGCGCGATTTCGATGACTTCCGCGCCTTCAAGATCAATTTCACCAGTAGCGAGGCCCTTGGTGCCGAGTTTATCCTTCAGGCGGCGGATGGAATAGTCGTTCTGGTCGCCATTCGCCAGATGGCTGGGCACAAGATAAAGGCCAAGACCCTTGCTGCCCGCCGGCGCGCCTTCCGGCCGCGCGGTGGCAAGCGCAAGACCGGAATTTGCATTGCTGGTAAACCATTTCAGCCCGTGCAGGGTTATTTTGCCGTTGGCGTCGTGCTTTGCCACCGTCGTCGTCGCGCCGACATCGGAGCCGCCGTGCAGTTCGGTCGCCCAAGTGCCGCCGGTTTTTGTCTGGCCATCCATGCGGGTCATTTCGCCCAAATAAGCATCGCGCACATTTTTCGGCGCGTATTTATCCAGCACATAGGCCACCGCGCCCGTCATGGTGACGGGGCAATGCACGGAAATATCGCTTTGTGACAGCATATAGCCCATGGCGAAGGACAGCAGATGCGGCTCGGGGTTATTGTCCTGAAACGCAAGGCCGATGGCGCCGCGTTTATAGGCTTCCTGATGTGCTTCCTCATATTTGGGGTTGAACAGCACATGACTTTTCTTTTGCCCCAGTTTGTTATGCGTTTGCAGTTCGGGCGGTGCGTGGCGGTCGCTATAGCTGGCCTGTTCATCCAGCTTGCCGCCGGCAAACGTTCCGAAATCCTTGAGACGATCAAGGTTGCGCGCGAGCATGCCGTTATCAAGACGCTCCAGCACGCGCTGCAAATTAATGTCGCTGTCGAAAAAATTCGTGTTGCGGGTTTCTTTCGGGTAGTCCTGCGGCTTCGCCGTGGGGCGCGGTTTTGAATCGGACATCGTCAAATGACTCCGGAATTGCTGCAACGATTATGGATGGCGAAATGATGCGCCGGAGGCAATTTAAACTCAAGGGCTATTGACCGTATATCTCAACGGTGCAAAGATAATCTGGTGACTAGGGGATTTTAGAAACTGGGGAGTTTCAAACCATGGCTGCCATCACCACGACTGCGGGTGTGCCCGCGACTGCCGATTTCCAGAAAAAGTTTCGCTACCATCACGGCAATTTGCGCGAGGCGGCAATCAATGCGGCGCTCGGCATTCTGTCGACCGAAGGTATTGCAGCTTTAAGCTTGCGCGCCCTTGCAAAAGCAACCGGCGTGACTCCGACCGCTTTCTATGAAAGCCACTTTGGCGACAAGGATGAACTTCTTGCCGCGGTTGCCGAAACCGGGTTCCAGAAACTGGCGCTGCAGATGGCGGAAGATGCCACGGGCGCTGCTTCCACGCAGGAACGTATCGAGCGGCTGATGACCAGCTACATCCGCTTTGCGCAGAACAACAAGCCGCTGTTCCAGCTGATGTTCGGACGCGAACTTTCCAACCTAAAAAAATATCCGACCCTCGCCATGACCGCCGGCAAAAGCTATTCGCTGATTTCGGCGGCGCTGTCAAAACGCAGCGGCAATGTGGATGACGCACGGTTTCTGACCGTCGCAATCTGGAGCCTTTGCCACGGGCTGACGACGCTGATCGTTGATGAAAAGCTCAACACAGCGCAGTTTGGTGCCGAAACGGTGGAAGATTTTGTGAAACGGACAGTCGCGATTTTCTCCGCCAGCCTCGTTTAAGTATACTTCTCCAGAATACGCTGCGCTTTGCGTGCATAGGACATGCCGAAGAGGCGCGCGTGCACCAGCAGTGGATAAAGGTTGTAGATATCCGCACGCTCTTCGAAGAAGCCGGGCCGAATGGGCCGGATTTCGTGGTAATGCCGGAAGAAGGTTTCATCAAAAGTGTTGAACAGGCGAATGAACGCCAGCTCAATTTCCGGATCCGCATAATAAATCGCCGGGTCCAGAAATGCCGCCACCTTGCCGCGCCCCGCCAACACGTTGCCGCCCCAGATATCGCCATGGATAAGGGAGGGTGCTTGCGGGTTTTTTAAAATTCCCGGCAGGCGCGGCACCAGCTTTTCGAGCATCTTCATGACCTTGACGTCAATCTTGTGCTCTTTCAACGCTTCGTTCGCCATGTAAAGCAGGCGCTGTTCGGTGAAAAACGCCACCCAGTCCTTGTTCTGCTGGTTGGGCTGCTTGAGGGAGCCGATAAGCGTATCGCGCTCGAGACCATATTGCTCCGCATGGATTTCATGCAGCGCGGCGATAACCTCTGCCGCGTTTTTCGTGCCGGCTGCATCCAGCGCGTAATGGCTCTCGATCGGCTCCATCACTATCACGTGTTCGTTGCTGTAGTGGATGGTGGGCACCGGTAGTTTGCTGCGCTGTTTGAGATAATTCAGCATATAGGCTTCGGTATCAAGCCCCCGCTCCGCCACCTTGGCGACGACGCTGCGGCCGCCCTCCAGCCCGAAGCGGTAAATCTGCGCGTTATTGGCTGCGGAAAGCGGCGCGATGGAATGAATGCGGGTCTTAAGCTCTTTTTCAAGCTCGGCACGGAGGCCTGCTGCGATCATGGCTGTTGATTCCCTTGCGTTTCCGCGCGTATTTTGTGATCTTCGCTTAAGGAAAATAAACCCCTCAAGGATTCCATCTTGGCATTGAAACCCGCCCGTTTGCAATGGTCTGACACCGGCGCCATCGAAAGTCTCGATTACGGCGACGTCTATTTCCAGCGCGACAAGGGGATGGATGAATCGCGCTATGTATTTATCGACAATAACAACCTTGCCACCCGTTTTGCGGCACTGCAAGGCAGCTTCAGCATTGCCGAAACCGGATTTGGCAGCGGCCTTAACTTCCTTTTGGCGGCAAAACTGTTTTTGGATACCGCACCCGCAAATACGCGGCTGATTTATGCCAGTGTTGAAAAACACCCGATTACAAAGCCGGACCTTGCCCGAGTTTATGAATTTTTCGGCGATCTAACACCGCTGACAACAGAAATTCTGGCCCAATACCCGCCGTTAATTGACGGGTTCCATACCCTGCAGC
>JBBQWK010000124.1:0-5738 GCA_038210695.1 Alphaproteobacteria bacterium | reverse complement strand
AATCTTCTGGTAAATCGACAGCGTGGCTGCGGGCAAAAACCGTTGTCGGGGTCAGGCGCAGCCCCGCAGATTCGGCGCTCATCAGGCGCTGGAGGTCGGGCAGGGGCGTTGCCGCATCCAGCCACTTGGTCACCGCTGCTTTGGTGCGCAGGATGACCGGCATACGGTCATGAATGGGCGTGACGGTTTCATTGGCGGCTTTGGTGACAAGGGCGAAGCTTTCAATCACCTCGCCGGTCGCCGGATTTTTCCATTCATCCCAGATGCCGCCGATGGCAAAGCTGGCGTCATCTTCAAAATGAATGTCATAGGGCTGCGATGGTTTTTGCGCGCGGTCCCATTCGAAAAATCCGTTGGCGGGAACAACGCAGCGGCGGGATTTGAAGGAATCGCGGAAGCTCGGCTTCTCTGCAATTGTTTCACCCCTCGCGTTGATCATGCTGGTCAGGGCGTCTTCCTTTGCCCAGCGCGGGGTAAAACCCCAGCGCAAACTTTCAATTTTATCGCCGCGTATCACCTGAATGTTCGTGCCGGGCGTAAAAATACCGGTGCCGGTATCAATGTCGCCATCGATATCCAGTATCGCTTTCAGTTGCGCCAAAGCGCCGGTTTGTTTAAATCTGCCGCACATGATACTGTTCCGTAAACTAGAACAGGCGGAATTACAAGCAAGGGGATTTGGACTATGGCGGGTAAAACAGTACTCACGGGCGTGCAGGCGACAGGCATGCCGCACCTTGGCAATTACATCGGTGCCATCCGCCCCGCGCTGGAGAAAGCGGCGCAGGAAGAAAAATCATTCCTGTTTATCGCCGACTATCACGCGCTCAATTCCGTGCATGATGCGGTTGCCTTGAAGCGTGACACCTACGAAGTTGCCGCCTGCTGGCTGGCTTTAGGCCTCGACCTTGACCGCACAATTTTTTACCGCCAGTCGGATATCCCCGAAATTCCGGAACTGACGACCATTCTTTGCGCCGTGACCCCGAAGGGGCTGATGGACAGATCGCACGCCTACAAGGCATCGGTCGACCGCAACAAGGCCGAAGGGCATGACGCCGACCTCAACGTCAACATGGGCCTTTATACCTACCCGCTGCTGATGGCGGCGGATATTTTGTCGATGCGGGCGGATATTGTCCCCGTCGGCCACGATCAGACGCAGCACATCGAATTCGCCCGCGACATGGCGGGCTATTTCAACAATGCCTATAAAGCCGTACTGACGCAGCCGACAGGACTTATTCAGGCGCAGAGCGCAACTGTGCCGGGGCTAGATGGCCGCAAGATGAGCAAGAGCTATAACAACCACGTGCCGCTTTTCTCCGACGCGAAAACGCGCCAGAAGCTGATCATGAAGATCATCACGGATTCCAAACTTCCGGCAGAGCCAAAAAATCCCGACGAAAGCACAATTTATAAAATCTATTCCTACTTCGCCAACGCAGACGAACAGGCCGCCATGCGCAAAGCCTTCCTTGATGGCGGCACGGGCTATGGCGATGCGAAGAAGTTGCTGGCGGAAGCCGTTGAAAAAGCGCTGGTGAAACCGTCGGAAATTTACCAAAGCTATATGGCGGATTTGAACAAGCTGGATGATATTCTTGAAGAGGGCTCCGCCAAAGCCCGCAAGGTTGCGCGCAATACGCTGTCTGATGTGCGTGAAGCGATAGGCGTGAAACGCCTCAAAAATTGAGTTCGTGAAACGCCCAAAAATTGAAATCGTAAGGCGCCTGAAAAATTAAGCCTGCGGCGTGCGGAAGCTGACGGGTTTTTTGCGCACATTCACTGGTGCTTTAACCCCGTTCAGGCAGGCGTCCACGGTTTCGCGCATGTTGCGTGCCATATCGGCGGCCCCTTGAAAGCGCTGGCGTTGGCCGTCGATGGCCGCTTTCAGGCTTTCGACCTTTCCGATCTGCTCGTCGCAGGCAAGCTGCATGCCCTCCAGCAACGGGTCCTGATAGCCGGTATTCTCCACCACGTCGCCGGCTTCGGATTTGACGGTGCCTAGTTTTTCTGGTGCCGCGTCGCCGGCCTTGGCAATCAGCCTGTCGACGGCGGCGACGAAGGTTTCGGCATCGGCCTTTATTTCGGCGTTACTTTCACGGAAATAAACCACCTGCGCGCGATTGTCGGTAATGCCGGTGATTGCGCCGTCGAGTTCGGTCGTCACGGTCGTTGCAAATGTATCCATTGCAGCGGCGGCGTTCTCCGGCGCTGCGCTCTCCAGCGTTTCGATCGCCGCGTTCATGCGCTTCACGCTTTCGCCAAGGTTGGCGAAAGATGCGGCAGTCGATGTACGCTCCAGAATATCGACACCCTGATGGCGCAGGCGGCGGGTCAGTCTGAAGGCAAGTTTTTCCAACGCTGCGGTATCGGCCGGATTTTTCGCGAAGTCGCTCTCCGCCTTTGCGACCTCGGTCGCAAAATCCGTCGCGGCTGCGTTGAAAGCGGTCTGCGTCATGATAATCCTCTGCCAAGGATTATAGCAAATTTTCCCTAATAAGTACAGTCATGCAGGCCATTGTAATTCAAGGGTTTAGTTGGCTGATTCCGCGCATCTTCCGGTAATATGTCATTTAAACATGGTCAAACAGCCCGGTTTCGGCTATGAAGAACGGGTTCAAATAACAGGTTTGCCATGCTCAAGTTCGAAGACACCCGTCTGCTGCGCCACCCGACCGTCGAGCGGGCGTATAACGTTATGCGCACCTTCTTCGAAGGCGGGGATGATTACGCGCTGAAGGCCGTCGGCACCGGCGAGATTATTTCGGCCTATGCCAAAGACCCCGACCCTGATGCCATTGCCGCCAGCGTCCTGATGGACGGCATGATCATCAGCTATGAAGCCAGCCAGTTCGCCACCTCCGTCAGCCCCAAGGCGGCCGAGTACCTTGAGAAGTTCTACAACCTTGATCTTGAAAATCCGGTCTTCACCTCCGCCGGTGAACAGCAGGTTCTGCTCGCCCATTCCATTCAGGGGCTGGAGCAGGTGCGGGGCATGATAGAGTCGGACAGCCCCGACTACCGCCGCATCGTGCAGGTGCTGGATGTGAATGAAAAATCGCTGCTGAAAATCGTCCATGCGACGACCGAGACGGAAATGGCGCAGATCGCGCTCGAAAAATTCGTCAAAGCCAAGCAGGCCTTAAACGACCTCGTCAAGGTGAAACAGGCGGAGCTTGATTTTGACAAGACCAGCCTGCCGAACCACCCCGATGTGAAAGCGGTCTACGAGCATATGAAGGCCTGGGACATTTCCGGCCATCCGCTCGGCGCCTATACGAAAACCAACGCCGGCATTGCGAAAGTGCTGGTGGAAACGGGCGCAACGCAAGACCCCGATGTGATCGGCGCTGCGCTGCTCAACCAGTACCACGCCAGTTCCGGCGGTGCGCTGGACGGCAAATTTTCCGCGCGTCTTGTGGAGCTGGTCAAGGCGACCTCTCCCTGGTCGCGGGACGATGAATCCGCCGAGCAGACCGGCCCTGAAATCGAGATGATCCGCAGCGCGGCGCTGACCTACTTCCTCGAGGAGCAGACGGAAGGCCTGCGGAAGTATGCCGATACGGAAGACTTTGAAACCATCCGCGGTGTTTATGCGCTGGAAAACCTCGAAACCCTGCGCGACAGGCTGGAAGCGCGCATCGGCATAGAACCAGCCGCGCCGCTGAAGGCGCGCATGACGGCCGCCGTGAAGGCCTGCGACGACCTGATGAACGAGCCGGAAAACAAGGCCATCCGCAAGCCCGGTACGCCGCATCTTGATCGTGACTGGTAATTAACCTTTTTATTTCCTAGACTACCGGCACCGCACAACAGAAAGACCATGCACATGAAACACATCATTCTCATCGTTTTCGGCCTGATGTTTTCCGGTGCGGCTTTCGCCGACTCAGGCATTGAAACGCCCGTGGTCGTCAAAGCGTCCAGCCAGCCGAAAGCCTCGGCCGAGCTGATTTCGGCCCGCATCAAATCGGCGCTGGAGGGCAAGCGTTATACCCTCGTTGCCGCCTGCGATGACGATGGCTGCAAAACCGGCCCGCGTTAAGCCGTTTTACGTAAAATAATCCCGATAATACAATAGACCGGAAAACCATATTCAGGCATTTTAAGCCTCGCGTTTTACCTGTGTTTTAAAGGCTCCCCGATGACCATCGATTACGGCACGACCATCCACCTTCCGAAAACCGATTTCCCGCGCCGGGCCGGCCTTGCGCAGAAGGAACCCGAGATTCAAAAACGCTGGGATGCGATGGACCTCTACAACCGCCAGCGCAAAGAATCCGCGGGGCGTGAAAAATTCATCCTCCATTTCGGCCCTCCCTTCGCCAACGGCCATATCCACCTTGGTCACCTGCTGTCGAAAACTTTGAAAGACCTCGTTAGCCGCAGCCAGCAGATGACGGGCAAAGACAGTCTGCTTGTGCCGGGCTGGGATTGCCACGGCCTGCCCATCGAATGGAAGATCGAGGAAAAATACCGCGCCGAAGGCAAGAAGAAGAACGAGCAGGACCCCGTCGCCTTTAGAGCCGAATGCCGCGCCTTCGCCCAAGGCTGGGTGGATGTGCAGAACACGGAATTCCAGCGTATTGGCGTCATGGGGGACTGGAAAAATTATTACTCCACCATGCACAAAGGTTCCGAAGCCACGATTGCGAAAGAGATTCACAAATTCCTGCTCAACGGCGGCCTCTACCGCGGCTCCAAGCCCGTGATGTGGTCGATCCCCGAGCAAACCGCGCTGGCGGAAGCGGAAGTTGAATACAAAGACGTGACGTCCGACACCGCATGGGTCAAATTCCCCGTTAAAAAGAAGGGCGCGAATTTCCCTGCCGCTTTTGACGGCGCGAGCGTTGTCATCTGGACAACCACGCCATGGACGCTGCCCGGCAACCGCGCGATTGCTTACGGCGAAGATATTGATTACGTCATGGTCACCTCCGAACAGGTGGCGGACGATAGCCTGCTTAAGGTTGGCGACAAAATGCTTGTGGCCGCAGCGCAGCTGAATGATTTTCTGTCCAAGGCGAAAATTACAGGCAAAGTCGTCTCTGAATCCGTCAAGGGCGCGGCATTTGCCGGCACGCTTTGCCACCACCCGCTGCACGGCAAGGGCTATGAATTTGATGTGCCGATGCTGGCTGGCGATTTTGTCACGACGGATGCCGGTACCGGCTTCGTCCATATCGCGCCCGGCCATGGCGAGGACGATTTCGCGCTGGGCCGCGCGCATGGCCTGCCGGTGCCGGAGACCGTCGGCGATGACGGCACCTTCACCCTCCACGCCCCCGGCTTCACCGGCAAGCATGTCTTCAAGGCGCATGACGCCGTCTATGCCGCCTGCATCGCCATGGGCACGCTGGTGGCCAAGGCGAAGCTGACGCACAGCTACCCGCATAGCTGGCGCTCCAAGAAGCCCGTTATTTTTCGGGCCACGCCGCAATGGTTCATCGCCATGGACGATGCGAACCAGATTCGCCAGAAGGCGATGCAGGCGCTCGGAACAACGCATTTTGTGCCGGATATCGGCCGCAATCGCATCGGCGGCATGATCTCCGTCCGCCCGGACTGGTGCATCAGCCGCCAGCGCGCCTGGGGCGTGCCGATTCCGGTCTTCGTGGAAAAGGCCACCGGCGAGCCGCTGCGCGACCCGGCGGTGATGCAACGCATCATCGCCGCCTTCCGAGTCGAGGGCGCGGATGCCTGGTACCAGCCGGGTGCCGCGCCACGCTTCC
>JBBQWK010000123.1:0-5798 GCA_038210695.1 Alphaproteobacteria bacterium | reverse complement strand
GTCGCAAAGTGACCGGACATCGGCGCAACTACCAGAACCTTGGGATCATTACGGTCGGTATCGCGGCGGAAATGCAGCAAGCTGCAAAAGGCCTTATCGCTGGCCGTGATTTCCGTGACCGCAACTTTTTTTCCGGCGATCGTTGTCTCTTTCAAATTGAAGCGGGGCTTGCTGTAGTCTTTGGAAAAACGGTCCGACATTTCATGCGAGGCGTTCAGAAAGTTGCGGACTTTCACGGTATAGGGCTTGGGCGCCATCCAAAAGGTTTCGGCGGCATTCAGCATCGCCGTCTGCATGGAAAAGCCGGCCATCATCGCATTGAAAAAGCTATTGGTGCCGAAGCGTTGCGCTTCATGGGCAGCATAGAGATGCGGATTATGTGTTTTGATTGTATTGGTCATTGATATAATATTACCATATCCGGAGCTGAATGTTAATGAACAGATGATCATACCATTAAATGGTTATAATCTCTCGATAATCCAGCCAATAATTTTCGGGCGGACGAAGCTTTGGGGCATATTTTTCTGTGTGCACCAGCGGTCGACGGCGCCTTTGCTCAAGGCAAAAGCATCTCGGAATTGCTGTTCATCGATGCCGAATTTCGAGAGGGCCGTGTAAATCGCATCGGCAAAATCGGCATCGGATACTTGCTGCGCCGCAGCAAGCGGGCGCAGCTGTTTTTTGAAAGCTTCTTTCTCGAATGATTTTACGTTGGAGTCAGACATTCGCTATAGACGCTCTTTTCCGGCCTGATAAACTAATTGCCTGATACTACAAGGATCGTTGGCGCTAATAAAGGGTGAGATAAATTTTATTTGGGGTATATAGCCAATGACCACAAAACTCTACGTCCGCTTTTCTACCGCGCAGGACGAGCAAAAAATTTTCGATTATTATAACGAGCACCAGCACGAATTTGTCGCCAAGCGCGATCCTGAAATCTGGAAGGAACGCATTTCATCCGGCGCGGTTACGCTGATCGAGGATGAAAAAGGCAAGATCGTCGCCTCCACCATCTGCTATCCGCTCGTCGTGCAGAACGACAAGGGCGAGGATGTGCACAAGTGGACGGAAATCGGCTCGGTGCGCGTGACCTTGGATGGCATCGGCCTTTTCAAGCCGCTTCTCAGCGCCGCCGTGCTGCGCTCCTATATGCTGGAGCCGCCGGAAGACCGCTTTGCGGTTGAAATTGTCATCGCCAACGCCCATTCCAAACATGTCTTCCTGAAGGAAGGCGCAACAGCCTGGTCAATCCCGCCGGAATTGAAAGCATTGGTGCAAGACACCATGGCGCCGGATGACACGACCGGCGCAGTTGACTGGTATCAGCTCGGCGTTGAGTCTGTGCCGCATTTTGCGCGCACGCTGCTCAACCGCGAGGCGAAACCGGTTGTCACCAACAAAGCCACCGGCGAGCATTTTGAACTCGACTTCAGCAAATGCCTGCTCACCACCACGCTGCGCGACGCGCTTGAAAAAGTTTCCGGCCTCGACTTTGGCGATGCCAAAAAGCCGGACATGTCGCACGGCATCAAATCCTACCGCGACAAATTCACCCCCTGATTTCAGATAGCAGATGACCGAACAAAAACCCGAGAAGCGCTGCCGTAAATACGACAGCTATGTGATGATTATTCTGGCGGCGCTGCTGCTGTGGATTGGTGGAAAATACGATTACTCGCCGCAGGAAGCACATCACAACCTGGTCGTGGCGACGCCGAAGGTGACGTCCGACGCGCTGAATAAAACCGTTATTTTTGTCGTCCAGCATTTCCATCGCGGTGCTTTTGGCCTCGTCATCAATCGCGCGGAAGACAAGGGCGGCGATTTTATCGGCGGGCCGATGCATCCCGAAAAAGTTTTCGCACTGCAAAGTCTGGATGTCAAATTTGCCGACACTGTCGCGCTTGATGACGTTGATCTGGGCATTATAGAGGGCAAGGATGCCGTTGACCAGTTGTTAAAGGCTAAAGACAAGCCGAAGTGGTATCGCGTTTATCACGGCTATGTCGGCTGGGGCCGCCGCCAGCTGGAGAGCGAATTCAAAGAAGGCGCCTGGGAAATTGTCGAGTTCGATAAGAACTTACTGACGGAAACGAAGCCCGCAGACATGTGGTCAAAAGCGAACAAAATGCCGATGATCCGCCGCACGCATTAAGTTTTTTTGCGGCGTTCTTCACGTTTTTTCTCGGCTTCCTTGGCGTAAACGCCCGTGCCTTTGGTGACGGCGTTGTCATCCGCCAGCAGTGTGCCGGCTTTATATTCCGGTTTGCCTTCAAGTTCTTTATATAAGGGCCCGAAATCCGGCAGGGTTTCATCGAACAGCTGCTTGAAGCCGTCGATGACGAAGTAGTTATCCTGAAAATCATCAATCTGGTAACGGGTCTGCAGCAGGCGTTTCAAATCGAACTTGATGCGGTGCGGTGAATCGCTCTCGAGAGCAAATACGGATTCAGTGGGGGACGACAGAATGCCCGCGCCATAAATGCGCAGGCCTTGCGGCTCTTCGATCAGGCCGAATTCAACGGTGTACCAGTAGAGACGCGCCAGCTTGCCAATCTGGCCGAGTTTGGCGGCCTTCAATCCGCCGCGGCCATATTCTTCCATGTAATTCGCGAAGGTCTGGTCGGCAAGAATAGGCACATGGCCAAAAAGGTCATGGAATACGTCCGGCTCCTGAATGTAATCCAGCTGGTCTTTCTGGCGGATGAAGTTGCCGGACGGAAAGCGGCGGTTGGCCAGCAGTTCAAAAAACGGCTCGTCAGGTATCAGCCCCGGCACCGGCACAACCTGCCAGCCCGTGCGCTTCATCAAAATCTCGTTCACTTCCGCGAAGTCGGGGATGCGGTCCTGATTGATGCCGAGCGTCGACAGGCTGTCCATGAACATGTTGATGGCGCGGCCGGGCAGAATTTTCGTCTGGCGCTTATACAATGTCTTCCAGGTGTCATGTTCGTCGGGCGTAAATTTGCGCTGCGGCACGGTGAAAAAATCAAGGTTGCCGGGCGTCCAGCCATCTGCGGGCGTGAAGTTTTTGGCGGAGCCTATGCCTTTATCGTCGACGTATTCGCTCATACCCGTTGATCCTTCTGACGCCTTGTTGTGTGGCCTGATTTTAGCCGAGGCGGGGATAAAGCCAACGGCAAAAGTGCGGCCGCAATATTTACATAAGCTATTAAACTTACGGGTTTACAGGGCATAGCTTTATGAATAAACTGCGGCTCTCTATGTCAATTACCGGCTACACCGAGGACCGCGATGGGTTTGTTCAAATCCCGCCAGGAAAAGCTTGATAACCGTGCCCATGCGGCTTGCGGCGCGTCGAACCTCGCCAAGCTCGAAAAGGCGCTCGATGACGGTGCGAATGTCGACTTTACGCGCAACGGCATCAGCCTTCTGTTCCACGCCGCCTGGCATCGTTTTCCGGCTGGCGTCGAGCTGCTGCTGAACCGCAATGCCGATATCGCGACAAAAAAGAATGATGGCCACACGCCGCTGATGGAAGCCGCCAATGACGGCTCTTTCGAAATCGCCCGTATGCTGGTGGAAAAAGGCGCCGATGTAAACGCCGCGCGCGCGGATGGCTGGACGGCGCTTCATTTCGCCGCGAACAACGGCAAAGGCGATATTGTCCGTCTGCTGCTGGCAAATAACGTCGATGTGACGAAAACGGACAACCGCATGAACACCGCCGCCGATAACGCGGATGCCAAGCACCCGCGCCTTGCCGACCTTATCCGCGGCAAAAAGCGGGAAGAGCCCGAGATGGGTAACAACGCGCCGCAATGGCGTCTTACCGCGCCGGATGAAGTATCTCTCGTGGCATCAAAACCCGCCATTGGCTATCGCCTTACGGAGATTTTTAATTTTACCGATGGTCTTTACACGCGCATTTCCCGCAACCTTGAAACAAACGCCGAAAGCCAGTCTGTGCGCTTTTTTGACGAGTTCAACAACCGTGCGGCGATCGAGGCGGCACGGGCGGCGTTGCTCAGCCTTGGCGGCAAGGCACCCGATGATGCCACCAAGCCCGCGCTGAAACCGCGCGAATTCGGGGCATAGACAATGGGTATTTTCAGCAGCAAAACACCGCAGCAGAAAGCCAACCGGCTGATGCAAAAGGCGCTTGAAAACAGCGACCTTAAAAAATTACAGCGTGCGATTGCCGACGGCGCGGAAGTGAACGGCAGCGGCAGCAGTTATTTTTCGACGCCGCTTTATCGCGCCGTTAATTACGGATTCGATGACGGAGTCAGGGAGCTTCTAAAGCACGGCGCATCGGCCTCTGCGCCGCAAGGTGAAAACAACAGTCTTGTTTATCGCGTGGCTTACCGCGGTAATTTATCGCTGCTGACGCTGTTGGTTGACGCAGGCGCCGATGTGAACGCCGTCTGCTACGACGGCAGCACAGGGTTGCATGTGGCCGCCAAAAGCGGTTACGGCAATATCATCCGCTTCCTGATGGAGCGGGGTGCGGATGTGAACGTGCGCGACCGCCACATGAATACACCCGCCGATGTCGCAGAAAAAGAATATCCGCGGCTTGCTGACCTCATCCGCGGAAAACTGGAGCAGCAAAAATTGCTGGAGCCGACGGCGAGCGAATGGTCGATGACAGGAGCGGAGGAAGTGGCGCGGGTCTCCGTGAAGGAAACCATCGGCTACCGCATGACGGAGATTTTTAATTTCAATGCGGGTCTTTATACGCAGATATCCCGCAACCTTGAAACCAATGCCGAAAGTCAGGCGGTCAAGGCGCTGGCGACGCTGGACGAGAAAGTCGTGACGGCCGCGCGTAATGCGCTTACCGAACTCGGGGGTATTGTACCGGAAGACGCGTCAAAAAAACGCCTCAGCCCGCCGCAGCCTTAAGCTGTTTTCTTTAAAATGCCTGCGTATTTCGCAACCTTCTGGTCGATAGAACCGAAGATGGATTTGTTGTGCTTGTCCAGCATCTCGATGCGGATAGTATCGCCGAATTTCATGAAGGGTGTTTTGCTTTCGCCGCCCTCAACCTTTTCCAACATGCGCTTTTCGACGATGCAGACATGGCCGCTGCTGCGGTCTTTGTTGGAAATGGTGCCGGAGCCGATGATGGTGCCGGCACACAGCGGCCGGGTTTTCGCGGCATGGGCGATGAGTTGCGCAAAGTCGAACACCATGTCGGTGCCGGCATGCGGATGGCCGAATTCCTTACCGTTCCAATGCGCGTGCAACGGCAGGTGGAGTTTATTGTCTTTCCACGCATCACCCAAGGCTTCGGTCGTCACAGCGACGGGGGAAAAAGCGCTTGACGGTTTGGACTGGTAGAAGCCGAAGCCTTTGGCAAGTTCCGGCTGTGCGACAGCACGCAGAGTCACGTCGTTGACGAGCAACACGAGGCAGATATGCTTGCCTGCGTCAGCCGCTGCTGTGCCCATCGGCACATCGTCGGTTATAACCGCAACTTCACCCTCGAAGTCGATGCCCCAGGATTCATCGGCAAAAACGATGTCATCATTAGGGCCGAGGAACGTGTCGGAGCCGCCTTGGTACATCAGGGGGTCAGTCCAGAAAGATTCCGGCATTTCCGCGCCGCGCGCCTTGCGCACCAGTTCCACATGGTTGACGTAAGCGCTGCCGTCCGCCCATTGGTAGGCGCGGGGCAGGGGAGAGGCGCAAAGCTTGGGGTAAAACGGCATCGCCTTTTTGGCGCGGCCCTGTTCCAGCTCTTCATACAGCGCATCAAGCTTCGGCGCGATATTGTGCCAGTCATCAAGCGCTGCCTGCAGCGTCGGCGCAATATGGTCGGCGGG
>JBBQWK010000122.1:0-5811 GCA_038210695.1 Alphaproteobacteria bacterium | reverse complement strand
ATGTCTTCAGCCAGCAAAAAATTGAAAAACTCAACGGTTTCATGGCCATCGGCCATACCCGCTACGCCACGGCTGGTGGTGACGGCAAGCGCGACATCCAGCCGATGGTGGAGGGCATCCCCTTCGGCCTCGGCATGGTCCACAACGGCAATACGCTCAATTATTATAGTCTCAAGGAAGACCTCAGCACCAACTTCCGCCGCCAGCTGCTGACGGGCAACGACCTTGAAGTGCTTATTCACTACTTCGGCCACTTCCTGATGAACGGCCAGCCGATGCCGACAGAAAAAACCTTCAGCTTCGACAACATCAAGCAGGCCGCCGCCAAAATGTTTGAAACCGTCGTCGGCGGTTATGCCGTGCTGGGGTTGATGGCAGGGCAGGGCATGGTCGCCTTCCGCGACCCCAAAGGCATCCGCCCGCTTGCCCTCGGCATGCGCGAGAATGAAGACGGCACCAAAACCTGGATTCTGGCGTCCGAAACCATCGCCATGACCTACCTTGGTTATAAGTATCTGCGCGATGTTGAACCCGGCGAAGTCATTTATATCGACAAGGCCGGCAACTTCCAGAGCGCGGTCGTTAAAAAAGACCCGGAGCGCGCTCAGTGCTTCTTCGAATGGGTCTATTTCTCCGGCGCGGAAAGCTCCATCGACCACCAGCCAGTCTACGGCGTGCGCCTGAAATTCGGCGAGCGTCTGGGCATGAAGGCGCAAGCCGCCATCGCCGCCGCTGAAATCCACCCCGATGTCGTCATGCCCGTGCCGGACACCAGCCGTACCGCCGCCATTTCCGTTGCCGACTCCCTCAAACTGCCGTACCGCGAAGGCCTGATCAAAAACCGCTATGTCGCCCGCAGCTTTATCTTGAGCAATCAGGACAAGCGCGACCACGCGGTGGAACTGAAGCTTTCCCCTATCGTCGGTGAAATTGAAGGAAAAAGCATTTTCCTCGTCGATGATAGCATCGTGCGCGGCACCACGGCAAAGCGGATTGTTTCGCTGCTTAAAAAATACGGCGCGAAGGAAGTGACGCTTGGCATCACTTGCCCGCCCATTCGCCACCCGTGCTTCTACGGCATCGATTTCCCCGACAGCAAAGACCTGCTGGCGCATGACAAAACCGCCGAACAGCTGGCGGAATTCATCGGCGTCAAAAAGATCATTTACCTTGACGAGGAAGATATCCGTCAGGCCGTCGGCATCAACAAACTCTGCATGGCCTGTGTTGATAAAAAATATCCGACCGCCGTGCTGGAAGGCGATTTGTATTCCGCAGAACGCAAAAAGGCGCGGGCGGCGGGATAGGTTTTAGTAACTTAATTTTTAACGATGAAGGGTGGTGTCGATTGAAAATTTTTGTGGTCTTTGGCAGTAAGTCGGACGAAACGACGCAAAATCCGCTGGCAGCCATGCTGGCAACGGATTTCGAGGTGACAAGCGAAGTCATCTCCGCCCACCGCGATCTGGAAAAACTGCAGGCGCGCCTGAAAACAACAAAGTTTGATGCGATTGTCGCCGGTGCCGGCCTTGCCGCCGCGCTGCCGGGTGTTGTTGCCGCCATGGTCGATGTACCCGTCTTCGGCGTGCCGGTGCCCAACCAGTTCGCAGGGCTTGATTCCTTCGCCTCCATCGCGCAAATGCCGCCGGGCGTACCGGTCATCACCGCCGGCCCCGCCAGCGTCGCGCCCATCGTCGATTTCCTGAAACGCTGGAAAGAGGCGACGGTTGATTTCTCCCGCCTGCATTTTGTCGCGCGTGATGCGCAATTGCTGGACTGCCCCGACCTGAAAACCGATATCGAAAAAGCGCGCACCGCCGCCGCCGACAAGAATATCGAGATTTCAATTTCGACCACCGAAGATAAAAACGCCTTCAACGTCATGCTGGTTATTCAAGACAGCGATGTGCGGCCGAATGACCTCTGCCTGCATGTGCCGTATTTCGCGAAAGATGATTTGCAAAAGCCCGCCGCCTATCTCGAGGCGCTGGAGCTTGCCAACAAGGGCGGCCTCTGGGTTGGCGTCAACAACCTCCGTAATGCCGTGCATTCTCTTAGCCGCCTGCGCAGTGTAATGAAATCGAAACAGGAAAGGGCTGCCTGATGCTTCCCGAAATGATTTATGAAGGCTCCGTCAAAAACGTGCGCGGCACCAAAGGCAAGTCGCCGTATATTTTTGAATTCTCCGACCGCTATTCTATTTTTGACTGGGGCCAGATGCCCGAGCTGCTGAATGACAAAGGCGCAGCGCTGGCTTTCATGGGTTGGTTCTTTTTTGACTACCTTGGCAAACCGGAAACCTGGGCCAACTGGCAGGCACCGGAAGCTTTTAAAAATGATGCGGCGCTTGCCGCCTTGAAAACCCAAGGCCTCAAGCACCATGCCATCGGCCTTGTCGACCATGATGCCAAAGCCATTCCGCTGCAGCGCGAATTCCTCTCCCCCACGCGCTGCCTTGCGGTGAAGCCTGTGCAGGTGATCAAACCCGCCAGCAGCAGCGCCCACGGCAAGCTGACCTGGGATTATTCCGCCTATGCGAGTGCGCCGGAAAACGCGCTGGTGCCTCTGGAAGTCATCTTCCGCTTCGGCGTGCCGGAAGGCTCCAGCCTGTTGCAGCGCACCGGCAACCCCGACTACTGCAAGTCGCTGGGTTTGACCGCCGCGCCGAAAGCCGGCGATACCTTTGCCGTTCCCGTCGTCGAATTTTCGACCAAGCTTGAAACCTCCGACCGCTACATGGACTACGCTGAATCGCAAGCGACGGCAGGGCTGTCGGATGCGGAATTTGCGGCGCTCAATTCCATCGCGCGTTTGGTTTCTCTGCGCCTGAAAGACTGCTTCGCCGAAATCGGCATTGAACTGTGGGACGGCAAGCTGGAATTCGCCTTCGGCAGCAAAAAGCCGGATGGCACGCGTGATTTCATGCTGGTCGACTCCATCGGCCCCGATGAGCTCCGCCTTATCAAGAACGGCCAGCATCTTTCCAAAGAAGCCTTGCGTGGTTTCTACCGCCCGACCAGCTGGTACAAGGCGCTCGAGACCGCCAAAGTCATGGCGAAAGAGCGCGGCGAGAAAGACTGGAAAGCCATCTGCATGAAAGAGTTAAAAGCTGTGCCCCCGCTGCTCGCCCCCGCGGTGAAAGAACGCGTGGAAATGGTCTACAAGGGCCTTGCCACCGCGTTGTCGGAAAAATTCTGCGGCGGCCGCGTGTTTGCGGATGCCTGGAGCCTTGATGATGTCGCCAAGCCCGCGCCGAAAAAACAGGAAGTGGCATGAGCGGTAAAGCGCTCAATATCCTTCTCCTCGGCGGCGGCGGCCGCGAACATGCCCTTGCCTGGAAAATGACGCAAAGCGCCGAAGCCGCTGCCATTTACGCGATGCCAGGCAATGACGGCATGGCCGCTTTGCATAAAGTCAGCTGCATCTCCGGTGATATCGGCAATGCCGATTTTATCGTCGAGACTGCGAAGTCATTGAAAATCGACCTCGTCGTCGTCGGCCCGGAAAAACCCCTGGAAGCCGGCGCGACGGATAAGCTGGAGGCCGCGGGTATCCCCGTAATGGGGCCGTCAAAGGCGGCGGCGCAGCTGGAAAGCTCCAAAATCTTCGCCAAAAACTTTATGCGCGGCGTCAATATCCCCACCGCCAATTTCACCGTTTGCGACAGCCATGAAGACGCTATTGCCGCGCTAAGCGGCTGGGATATCGAAGGCAAGGGCATCGTCATCAAGGCAGATGGTTTATCAGCCGGTAAAGGCGTTGTTGTAACGAACGACCGCAAGGAAGCCGTGCAGACCTTGTTCGACTTCATGGTCAATCCCACCTGCAGCGTGAAAAGCGCGCGCATTTTGCTGGAAGAAAAAATTTCCGGCAAGGAAGTTTCCGCCTTCGCGCTTTGCGACGGCAAAAATTTTACCACCCTCGGCTTCGTTTGCGACTACAAGCGCATCCGCGATGGTGATGAAGGGCCTAACACCGGTGGCATGGGCGGCTATGCGCCCAAGGGCTGGCCCTCCGCCGCCGCGCGCAGCTTTGTCGAGAAAAAAATCTTTCAGGCTTTGCTAGATGGCATGGCGAAGAACGGCACGCCCTTCCGCGGCATTCTGTTCGCAGGGCTGATGGTAGATGGCGAAGATGTACAAGTCATCGAATTCAACACCCGCTTCGGCGACCCCGAAACACAAATCCTGATGCCGCTGATCGATGGCGATATTGTACCGCTGTTCCTGAAGGCTTCGAAAGGCGAGCTGGCAGCGGCGGACAAAGTAACGTTGCGCGATGTTTCCGCCGTTCATGTCGTCATGGTGTCGGAAGGCTACCCTGAA
Source organism: Alphaproteobacteria bacterium (assembly GCA_038210695.1). Taxonomy (GTDB): domain Bacteria; phylum Pseudomonadota; class Alphaproteobacteria; order Micavibrionales; family UBA2020; genus JAPWJZ01. The sequence goes on along the minus strand of JBBQWK010000122.1, from coordinate 1,486 downwards.
ACCTTCGGCACCGGCATGGTCCTCGGCCAGAAAATCGATCTCGAAGAATCGCTGCTGCAGCACGGGCTGAACGACAATGATCTGCTCTTCGTCATGGGCGCCAAAAAACAGGGCGCCGGCTGGACGAATGAAGGCGGACGCGTGCTGGGGATCACCTCCCTCGGCAAATCGATGGATGAAGCGCGCAGCAGGGCCTATGCCGCCATTTCCGCCATTCGCTTCAACGGCGCGCATTGGAGGAATGACATTGGCAAGTAATTCCCCAAATGTCCCGCCGCTGCGCGCTGCTATTTTCGCCTCCGGCAACGGCACGAACGCTGAAAATATCCTGAAGCACTGCGCCGGCAATAAGGGCCTTGATATTGCGCTTATCCTCACCGACCAGCCCTATGCCGGCGTGATCCAGCGGGCGAAAAGTTTCAACGTGCCGTACGAAATTGTGCCGCGCCTGAAGGATTCCACCAAGGAAGACCACGAAGCCGCCATTATCGCCGCGCTCGAAAAAAATAACGTTGGCTGGATCTTTCTGGCGGGCTATATGCGTATTTTGTCGGCGGAATTCCTGCGCCATTTCCATGACAAGTCGCTTGGCGTCAACCGCATCGTGAACATTCATCCGTCATTGCTGCCGGCCTTCCCCGGCAAGGACAGCTACCTTGCCGCCTTCAACGCCGGCGTCAAAGTTTCCGGCGTGACGCTGCATTTTGTTGATGACGAAGTCGACAGCGGGCCGATTATTTTGCAAAAGGCCTTCGCCCGCGATGATGAAGAAGCTTTTGAAGTCTTCCGCGCCCGCGGCATGGCGCTGGAATACGACATTTATCAGGAATTCCTGCAGCACCTCGCCAGCGGCGACTGGTCGGTCAAGGCGATACCGGGATCGCAGCAAAAAATTGTCTGCCTCGGCAAAGAAGGAAAACGAGCATGAGCGACGCGGTCCGGATTGAAATTACAGCCAATATCCCCGACCGCCGGCTTGAAAAATGGGCAGATGCCGCGCGTACGCACCTTTGTGTCCCCGTCGCCTCGATCGAGGAAATTAAAGTCTATAAAATCGCGCCCAAAACGCCGGCAAATGACGCCGCGCAAAAAATCTCCGCCGTTTTTGTCGACCCTGTGCTGCAACGCGCGCAGTTTGACAATGCCGATCATGCTTTCGGTGGCAAAACACCCGCCTATGTCGCCGAAATTTCCTTCCGACCCGGGGTGACCGATAACGCCGCCCGTTCGGCGGAAGAGGCCTTGCAGCTGACCGGTCTTGACGCCGAAGTTGCCAGCGGCAGCCTTTACTTCCTGTTCGGCGATCTTGACGCCGCCGGCGCAAAAAAAGTCGCGCGCGAATTGCTGGCGAACGAGCTGATCCAGAAGGCGGATGTCTGGACCTATGCTGAATTCAAAGCCGTAAAACGGTTTGACAGCATTCGCCTGCCAAAACCAGTTTTCACCCATTCCCCCAAAGCCGAAGCCGTTTCGCTCGATATGGATG
>JBBQWK010000121.1:0-5826 GCA_038210695.1 Alphaproteobacteria bacterium | reverse complement strand
TTGCCGGTGTCATCGGCGATGTTCGGGTCCGCACCGAGCTTGAGCAGCGTGCGGGTGAATGTTTCCTGGCTTTGCATGACGGCGCGGTGCAGCGGCGTTTTGCCGCCGGCATCCTGCAGGTTTACATCGGCGCCCGCCTGGATCAGGGCGACGGCGATGGAATGGCGGTCTTTTTCTAAAGCCAGATGCAACGGCGGATAAAGCAGGCTGCCACGGAAATTGACATCGGCACCGACCTTGATCAGGCCGACGACCATGGCGAGGTCATTGTCCGAAATTGCCTTTTGAAGACGGGTATACCCTGTGTCCTGAACCTTATTGGGATCAGACTTGAACATTCTCGAGACGGCGTTAAAGAAATTCTTCAATCTGGAATCCCCTCCCCGCGCTTTGAAACGTGGGCGATGTCTTTGAAATAAAACTCTTACGGGAAGAAAAGTTAGCATGGTTAACATGGGGGTGTCGATACGCTATCGTAAGCTTGCACCAAATCAGTTCGATCTTTTGTAATATTGTTATAAAATAAACACATAAAATTATAACAAGATTGCAGGCACGAAAAGCGGGGGTCGGCGCGTTAGCCTTCGACCGTTTCAGCTTGCTAAAGGGGCGCTTGCCCTTAAATAATAGAAACGGGTTTTTAGCTGCTGCAGCAATGCAGCCTTCAGGTTCTTCGCCGGATTCCGGCAAATTCGGCAGATTTTGGGGTTTTTATGCGGATTTCAGGCTGTTTCCTTGCGCTTTTGCTGTTTACCGCCGCGCCAACCATGGTTTTCGCGGCTGACGAGGTCAAAACGGCCCCCCCCGCCGTTGAAGAGCCCAAAATAACCGACGAAGCGCAGCGGATTTTTGAGAAATACGGCGATGCCATCTATCAGGTGCAGGTGGTTGACCTTGCCTCCGGCAAAAAGAACTCGATCGGCTCCGGCTTCCAGTTCGCGGCTTCCGGCCTGATTGCTACCAATTACCACGTTGTTGCCGAAGCTGTGCAACGGCCGGAAAATAACCGCCTTGAATACCTGCATGACAAAGGCATCAAGGGTAATTTGAAAGTCCTGATCGCCGACGTCGGCCACGACCTTGCTATTCTGCAGATGGAGAAACCCGGCGATACGTTTGTGGAGCTGGGCCATTCCGACCTGCCGAAGGGCGCGCGGCTTTTCTCCCTCGGCAACCCGCATGACATCGGCTTCACGATTATCGAGGGCACGTATAACGGCGTGAACCACGAAAGCTTTATCGACAAAATCCACTTCTCCGGCTCCCTCAACCCCGGCATGTCGGGCGGGCCTGCGCTGGGGCATGACGGCAAGGTCGTCGGCGTCAACGTCTCCACCGCCGGTAACTCGATCAGCTTCCTTGTGCCGGTGGAGCCGCTGCATGCGCTGCTGGCGGAATATCAGGCCGAAAAACCCGGCTATGATTTCCTGAAGGATTCCAGCGCGCATATAGAAGACCGGTTGCTGAAAACGCAGCAGAAAATTGTCGACCGCATCATGGGCGAAAAATGGGAATCTGTTCCCTTCGGCCCCTTCATGGTGCCGGGCCGTATCAACACCGCGTTCAAGTGCTGGGGCGATACATCGGCTGAAGAGAAAAAATCGTATAAAAAATACACCTCCATCTGTTCCAGCCAGGACCGCCTGTTTCTGGATGATGATTTTGACACCGGCACGTATCTCTACCGCTACGATTCAATCGTCGCCAAAGACAAGCTGGATCTGCCGCGCTTCTACAACTACTACGAAACCCAGTATTCCCTGCCGCTGGATGCCTATAGCAACGCAGGCGAGGAAGACGTCACCAATTTCGACTGCAACAACCGCTTTGTCGACCTTGCCGGTCACCGCTGGAAAGCATCCTTCTGTGTGAGACAGTACAAGAAATATCCAAAAGTGTACGACATGCACCTTTACATGGCGCTGGTCGGCGCGGGCCGTCAGGGTCTGATGGTGTCGGAAGTGGCGGCGGGCGTGTCGAAAGAAAACGCGCTGCTGCTGGCGAAAAAATTCATGTCGGAAATCAAGCCCGGCGCCGCCGGTGCTGCCGCGCCCAGTGCGCCGCCCGTGGTGACGGAGGCTGGATCATCCGCATCCCAGCCGTCCCTGCCCGACCGCGCGGCGCCCGATAATTCACCGAAGCCCGCCGTGCAGCCGGAGCCAGCGCCCCCTGTGTCAACAACGCCGCCTGCGCACACACCCGCGCCCGATGCCAAGGGAGACAAGCAATGAAACTCGTCCTTGAAATTACCAGCCATTCCGGCGACGGCAGCGTCAGCCACCGCAGCATCGAGACTTTTCCGGCGACGCTGGGCCGCGGCTATCATAATGACATTATCATTGGCGACCCTGCGGTGAGCGCGCAGCACTTGCGTATCGACTACAACGGCACCGAATTCACCATCCATGAACTGGGCAGTGAAAACGGCGTCACCGTCAACGATAAGCATCACCGCGGCGCATCGGCGCAGCTCAAATCGGGCGATACGGTCCGTATCGGCCGAACCGACATCCGCGTGTTTGACCCGCATCATCCGGTGGCGCCGGCTTTGCGCGTTGCCAAGGCAGACCCTGTTGTTGCCTGGCTATCGCGGCCCTTGAATATCTGGCTGTCCTTTGCCTTTGCCATTTTCGCCTATATGGGCTGGACCTATCTGGAAGTCTGGGACGAAGACGTCAATAACACGCTGGCGCGCGCCGCGATCGGCACAGGCATTGCGATTTTCATGTGGTCGTTGCTGTGGGGCGTGGCGGGCAAACTTGTGCGCCACAAATCGCGCTTCCGCAGCCATGTGGCGCTGGCATCGCTCACCGTTATCTTCTTTGTCATCGCGGCGATGGCAGAATATTACGTCGACTTTCTTAGCAATGAAAACACCTTCTCCACCGTTTTCACGGGCAGCCTGAACATGATTATTTTCATGCTGCTGCTATATTATTCGCTGTCGCTGACGACCGACCTGAGCCAGAAGAAAAAGCGTATGTGGGTAGGCTTCTTTGCCTTGGGCCTCCTGATCTCGTTCTTCGGCATGTCATCGTTAAGCAGCGACAAGTTTAATCAGGCCCCCGATTACGCCTCGCGGCTCGAGCCCTATCTGACGAGCCTTGCGGCAGCGCAAACACCGGATCAGTTCGACAAGGGCAATGAGGAAGTTTTCGCCAGCGACGTATTCAACGCCAAGAAAAAAGACGCCGATAAATAACTTACGGCGCGGCGGGATCGTCCTTCGGTTTCTTGAAGGTCACGACCTTTGAGGGGGTGAGGTCGCGGGAGACAGCGGTGCTGTAAACCTCGCCGGCTCGGTTTTCTTTGACCTTGGCCAGCATCATTTCGATCAGAATTTTCGCATTCGCCTTCAGCGTCGAGGCGGAAGAGCCGAAACCGCCGCTGCTGCCATCACCGGTCAGATGCTTCATGGCATCATCCAGCGGCGTGAGGCCTGCGTAATTGGCGACCAAGGGGTCTGCACCCTGCGCCAGCATAAATTCAGCCTTCTTCACATCCGGCACGCGGCCGATGCCGTGCAGCGGCGTTTCCCCCGCGGAATTCTGCACGTTCATGCTGAGGCCCTTGCGGAGGAGAATATCAATCGTCTCTTCATGGAAGTGGTGGCAGGCGATGTGCATGGCGGTCGCGAGGCTGTCATCCAGCTGGCGCAGCTTGCCGTGGACATCCGCACCCTGCAGCAAACTCCAGTTGAGGACGACGGTGTCTTTCTTTTCAATCGCGCGGAAGAAAATATTCTGCACATAGGGCGACAGATCGGCTTTGAGCTTTTTATAAAGATGCATGCGGTCAAAATCACCGCTGCGGATGGCCTTTAGCGCCACGGTTTCGCCTTGCGGGTTCTTGAGATCAATATCAACGTCCTGCGCCAGAATGGCCTTGAACACATCTTCGCTGAAATTGTCATGCGCGTGGTGCAGCACGGGCTGGTATTTGCGGCTGTCGCTGGTCGGCACCATGGCGGTCGCGTCCGCGCCGTATTGCAGCGCCAGTTTCACCATGGGCAGGCTTTTGCGGCCGATGGCCTTGATAAGCAAGTCTTGCGTATCCGCGCCCGATTCAGCGATGGAGGCGATCAGCGTTTCATCCCAGGCCTTGATGGCACCGGTCATGAGGCGGTCGAGCGTCTGCTGGTGCTCTTTGGAAAAGCCCGATCTTGCACGGTTTTTCATCGCGGTCTCCGCTGCTGGTCAAAATAACGCCGTTCAGATGCGGAGTCAGGCTATCAGATTCATCTTTTATGTCAACGATATGGCCATTGATTGACCTTTTCCGTATTGTGCGCTAAATTTGCGACTGGTTCTCAAAAAAAAGGCGATTCCGCGTCATCATGGCCGCTATACCCGACCCGTTTAAAGCCAAGCCGTTCGAGCCGCAGCAATTGCTGGCGGATATGCCGTTGCCGCGCCTGCTGCCCTTCTTCACCCGCGGCATCGAGCCGCAGTCGACAGCCTATGACATCATGAAGGCCGCAGCCGGTGGCGATGCGGCGACGCTGAAGGCGTTGCTGGCCAAGCCTGGCGCGCTGCCGGATTTTTGTAATGAAGACGGCGTTACGCCCCTCATGGTCGCGGCCGCGCGTGGGCATACATCGGCGCTTGAAGTCCTTGCATCACACCCGCTGGTCAACCTGGCGCGCGGCGACAACCGCGGCTGGACGGCGCTGCATTTCTCCGCCTGGCTCGGCCAGCAGGAGACGACGAAGCAGCTGCTCGCGCACCATGCGCCCGCGCTGATTCACGATGATAAACTGCAAACGCCGTTTGACTACGCGCGCGGCCATGCGGTGGAAGAAATTTTCTGGCAAGACCGCGCCTTCGCCCGCACGCAAAAACGCCCGCCAAAGGTGGAAGATATTCCCGTTGCCGCGGCGAACATGAATACTGAAAAACCTGCCGTTGCCGCGCCCGCGCGGGCCGAACCCGCAAAACCGGTTGAAGACGCCTTCTACCGCATGATGATGAACATCGGCCTTGTGATGAAGCAGAACCCGGGCTTAGGTGTCACCGCCACCTTCTGCGATGAATGCGGCAAGCTGAAACTGCCAGACTTCAAAACGATTTACAGCCACATCAGCGCCAAGTCGGACTTCCGCTGGGACCAGGTATTTGTTGCGGCGGCCGCGCACAACAACACCGATGTCATGCGCTACCTGCACGGCAAGCATCTTTATCAGGCGCCCATGCTGAACGTGGCGTTGTCCGCCGCGATTGCAACCGGTGACAACCGCGATGCGGTGCATCACCTGACGCTGTGGTTTGCAGACCCCACTGCAGAATTTGCGGTGAAGGCCGGCACGCCCGGTCTCGGCCGCGACAAGACGACGAATATTGACGCCGCCTATGCGCTGGGCCGCACCGGCGCTTTCGAGGAAATGGTCGCCTTCAGCCGCCAGGCGCTGCCGAAGCAGACGCTGGCGCAGTACAAACAGATTTCACATACGCTGACCATGACCGCCCGCCTCGAGCGCATCACGCGCGGCAAAAACATTACGGCCGAGCGCTACCAGAAGCTGAAGGACAGCGAAGCGCGTCACGCGCGTTTTTCCAGCGCACTTGATATTGTCACCAAGAAAGACATGTGGAAGGGCAGCCGTTCAAAACCCTTGCGCGAAATATTCAACGCCGCCGTCTCGGAAAACAAGCTGAGCGATGTGATTGCCGCCTATGCGGAAGCGCGGGAAGACCGCTTTATCCGCGGCCGGGTGCAGATGGAACCGATTGCCGGCGGCGGCGCGATTGCGATTGCGCTGCTGAACGACCGCTTCGAGCTGGCGCAGATGCTGGTCGCCGACGGCTACCACATCAAGGACGCGAGCAC
>JBBQWK010000120.1:0-5836 GCA_038210695.1 Alphaproteobacteria bacterium | reverse complement strand
CGAGGTTGATCGGCTGGGGTTGCTGTTGCGGTTGGGGCTGGGGTTGCGGCTGCGGAGCCGGCGTGTGGTTACAGGGACCGGAGCTGCAGCCATTGTGTACGGGGTCAGCGGCGGTGCCGGTGCCTTCCGCGTAAGCTGCAGTGCCAGACAGGACGAGCGCGGATGTCAGTGCCAGTGTTTTGAAAAGTTTCTTCATTATTTTAGACCCTCGATTTTTTTGGTGGCGCAGGACTCGGGATAGAGCAGGCGCGCCGTTTTGAAGTTGGGCGAACATATACCCAGAAGCGGAATATGTCAACGAATGAATTCCATAATTTTAATTGCTTATTTCAAGAATAACGATTATCTTCCCATCTGCAATGTATTCAGGTGAAAAATGTCAACAATTTCAATGCCCAGCCAGATGATGCCCCAGACCCCCGATGACGAGTCGGATGTTGCAGCGCGTCAAAAACGCAAGCGGCTGCTGACATTCATCTTCAACAAAGTAGCCGACTCTGTCGGCCGCGCCGCCGTCACAAACACCATCAAAATCGCCGCCATCACCGCCGTTGCGGGAATCGGCGCCTCCAGCTTTGTCACCATCGGCACGGCGGCAGCGGCCTCCGCCGTCGGCTCGGCTCTCTATGTCTACGCCAAGGAAACCGCGCTGGAATGGCGCCACGCCAAACGCGAAGAACGCGCCATGACATGGTGGGATGCCAGCCGTTCGCGCAAAATGAAAGTCGCGCTGCTGACCGGCGCTGCCGGCGGCGCCTTCGGTGCTTGGCTGGCAGGAACGGATGCGTTCAAGGTGGGCGCGGAAGTCGTGAAGGAATACGGCGGCAAGCTGCTCGATTTCTTCGTCGGCTCCGCCCATGCGGCGACATTGCCTGTGGGCGCGCTTGCTGTTGCGCCGGCAATTTCTGTCGAACATGCTGCGGCTGCCTTGCCCTCCGCCGAAAAGTTCGTCAACGCCCTTGGCCGCCTGTGGGGCATGGCGATGAAATCGCATGATGCGCATGGCAAGTTTATGGCGACGCTGCTGAAGGCTGACCCGAACGACATGAATTCGGTATCGCCGCAGTTCCTGAAAGACCGCGCGCATGAAGTGCTGCGTTTGAAGGATATTCCGTGGCAGGACCGTTTGAACATGGCGCATGAGTTGGGTGAAGAAGCGCAAAAACGCGGCAACCATCAAGCCGTGCAGTTTTTGAAAGATCTTGCCAAGCTGGAACATGTGAAGCCGCAGTTTGATGCCGCGCATATTGTGCATGCTGCCCCTGTTTCTGCTCCGGTGCATGTGGCGACAGAAGTTATCGCACCGCCCGCAAGCATCGAACAAATTGTGCCGATTGATGTTTCATCATTGAAAGTTATTCCGGTGCAGGTGGCCGATCTGCCGCCGCTGGACATTCCCGCGCCCATTACCGTGGCTGCGCCCGTTACGCCCGCGTTTAGCGAAGCGGCAACCTGCACACTTGCGTCGCCGGATGATGCCGGCGCGCGGGGTGTTGCCTGCGTCGTCAACAAGGCCGTCATGGCCCCCGGCGATTATGTCGGCTTCGTCGCGGCGGAAGATGTTACGCTGAAGGCCGTGACACCGCTGGTCGCCGGTTCCACCAGCCTGCCGACGGAAGCCTTCCTGCACGAACGTATTGTGGCAGACGGCGTCAGCAAGGTCGAAGCGCTGCGCGGCATGGCGAAGGCCCTTGCCGCAACGCCGATGATGTAAGTTAAGCCCTTGTTTTCACGGCATTAATTTTCTGTGAACTAAAAGCCATCCGGTGCATTGGAAAGGCAGGCAAACAATACTGTTTTGCCGTCCGTTTTCAATCACCAGGAGATACACCATGGCCAACCAGGACAACCATTACAAACAGAACAAGGCGCAGGTACAAAATCAGGTGAAATCCCTGAAAGACCAGGCGACCAGCCAGATCAACCACGTCCGCGATGATGCCGCCACTTGGGCCGGCAACCTGCAGGACAAAGCTTCCGACTATGCCGATACTGCAAAAACCTATGCGGATCAGGCTGGCAAGCAGCTGGATGTTTCCAAGAAAATGCTCAGCAAACGCGTCAGCAATGATCCGTTGAGCGCGCTGCTGGTAGCAGGCGTTGCCGGGCTTGTGCTCGGCATGTTCCTGAAGAAGTAAGGATTGCTCATGGCCGATCTTTCGATCAGTCAAGGCATGTATGCGACGCGGGCGACTTTGTCGCCCGCGTCGTCCCTTGCCGCCAAAAAGCGTGCGCGTGAAAAACGCATGTACCAGACGGCGGAAGGCTTAAAGGACGAAGACGAATTCGGTGACATGCTCATCATGGCACTCACCAGCCACCGTCCGGTGCAGGCTGCCGCCATGGTTGCCGAAACCGACCAGCCGATAAAACCCAAAGCCGAAGTTACCGCTGTATCAGCGGGCGGCCTTGTGCAAAACGGCTATATCGCCAATTATTTCCAGTAAAACTTATCCGCTCACAATCAGGTTATGGCTTGCGACCAGCGCGTCTTCGTCGGTCAGGCCTGTGACGCCTGTCAGTGTTGCGACTTGCTGCCAGCCATAGGCCGTGCCCGCGCCATCAATATCGACGCTGAGGATACTGTTGAGCCCGCTATTCTCGATCTTCACGAAATCGCCAAGATTATCGATGCCTTCATGATAACCGGAAAGGATATCGTGAATGTCGATGACGTCATGCTCCGCCACATTGAAGTCACTCACCGTATGCGTGCCGCTGAAGGCGGTGGCGGCTTTAAACAGGAAGGTGTCGTTATCCGCGCCGCCAATCAGCCTGTCGTTGCCGGCATCGCCATACAGCGTATCTGCGCCAGCGCCGCCATCCAGCGTGTTATTGCCGCTATTGCCTATCAGCACGTTGTCGAGCGCGTTGCCGGTTGCTTTCAACGCGCCGGTGCCAAGAAGCGTTAGGTTTTCAACGTTGTCGCGCAAGGCGAGGGAGAGGGTGACGCTGGAATAAATCGTATCCGTGCCTTCGCCGGCATTTTCGATCGTGGCGACGGCCACGGTATCGACGTAATAGGTGTCGTTGCCATTGCCGCCGATGAAGGTGTCGTTACCACCCAAACCGTAGAAGGTGTCATTGCCATCCAGACCCGTCAGAATGTTCTTGCCGGTGCTGCCGTAAAAGAGGTTGTCGAGATCGTTGCCCGTGCCGTTTACCGCACCGCCGCCGTAGACGTTGAGGGTCAGGTTTTCGATGTTATCGGTCAGGGTATAGCTGATGATGCTGATGACGGTATCAATGCCTTCGCCCTGGTTTTCGACAATGGTGTCGGTTGCGTTATACACAGCGAAGGTGTCGTTACCCGCGCCGCCATACATAATTTCTGTGCCGTAACCGCCGGACATGATGTCATTGCCGTCGCCGCCAAACATCGTTGCGCCTGCGGCAGATGAATAGAGGACGTCATTGCCGCCTTCGCCGTAGAGCGTGTCGTTGCCGCCCGCGCCGCCGTCCAGCGTGTCATCGCCGTCGCCGCCGTGCAGAATATTGACGCCGCTATTGCCGGTGATGGTATTGACGCCAGCATTGCCCGTCGCATCAATCGCGGCGGAGCCGGTGAGGGTGACAATCTCGATATTCGCCGGAACAAGTGAAACGCTTATGGAAGACTGCAGCGTATCCGTGCCGCCGCCGGCATTTTCAAAGGCGGTATCGCCGGCGTTGTCGAATATATAAGTGTCATTGCCCATGCCACCGCTTAACGCATCCGCGCCAAGGCCGCCATTGAGGGTGTTGTTGCCGCCATTACCGGTCAATATATTGTCGAGCGCGTTGCCGGTGGCGTTGAAGTTGCCGATGCCGGTCAGGGTCAAATTCTCCACATTCGCGTAGTTCGCGAGCGAGAAGGTGAGGCCGGCAAGAATGGTGTCATTGCCTTCACCCGCGTTCTCGGTAATCACATCGCCGGTTGTCGCCATGATATATGTGTCATCGCCAAGCCCGCCGATCAGCGTATCGGTGCCGCCTGCGCCATCCAGTGTGTCATTGCCGCCAAGGCCATACAGCACGTTTGCGCTGGCACTGCCTGTCAGATAGTTATCGAGCGCATTGCCCGTGCCGGCGACCGCGCCGGAAACGATGATCAGGTTTTCAACGTTGTCGGACAGCGTATAGGCAACCGTGGCGCGCACGGTATCAATGCCCTCATTGTAATCTTCGATCACCACATCATTGATGTTGTCGACATAGTAGGTGTCGTCCCCGAGATTGCCGTACATGGTGTCCGCGCCGGCCTTGCCGTCCAGTGTACTGTTGCCGTCGCCGCCAATCAGGATATCGGAACCGGTCGTACCTGTTTCGGTATCATCGCTCATGTGTGTGCCCCTTGAAAAAATGGATAAATGTTTTGAATAAAATTTATCCCTAAACCGTCAACGCGGCAAAAGCGGTTTGGTTTCATCGCTGCGCGATTATTTTTGAGGGGTTTGCATATTAGAAATAAAAGAACCCGCCTTTTTTAAGGGCGGGGTCTTTTTTGATCACTCACACACACAAAGTAAAACTCTATCGTCGCGGCGTTTGTCCGCTGGTGACTAAAACTAGCATCCATCAGGTAAATTTTTGGTTAACCGCGTCCGTAATATTCGGGGTCAAGGCGGTAGCGCTGCTTGGTATATAAATCCATGCAGGCCTCAAAGATGGAGGCATCAAACTTGATGGCGCTGGCGCGCATTAATTCATCCAGCGCAACGTTGACTTCCAGCGCCTTGCGCCACGGCCGGTCGGAGGTCATGGATTCCATGACGTCGGCCACGGCAATGATTTGCGATTCCATGAGAATTTCGTTACCGCGCAAACCTTGCGGATAGCCCGAGCCATCCAGCCGTTCATGGTGCTGCAACACCATTTTCGCGACCGGCCAGGGGAAGTCGATGCCGGCCAGAATGTCATGTCCGTGCTGGGAATGCTGGCGCACGATGGCAAACTCTTCGTCGGTCAGCTTGGTCGGCTTGGAAAGGATACCTTGCGGTATGCGCAGGAAACCGCAGTCGTGCAGCGTCGCCGCAATGCGGATGCCCTCGATCGTGTTTTCATCCACCCGCATGATCTGGGCGATGGTGCGGGCAATCTGCGCGGCGTTCTGCTGGTGGCCTTTGACATCCGCTTCGCGCAGGCCGACTTCATCGGCCAGAACGTTCAAGGCCTGATGCAGAGCATGAAATGTGTCTTCATCGGACATAATTGCCGGATCCTTCTGTCACCCCTCTATTCAGCCATGAAAGCATTACTGAATGATTAACGATGTCAAAGGGAAGCGCCGGTTCAAACGCCTGTTTCAGACTTATTCCGAGGGTTCGCCGCCTTATTCGGTTTGGCCGTGGCAGTATTTATATTTTTTGCCGCTGCCGCAGGGGCAGGCCGCGTTCCGGGGCGTGGAGGCCCAGGTGGCGGGGTCATCCTGCTTGAAGACGGTGGCAACCGCCAGCCTTGTCGGCGCCGTGTCCTGAATGGGACGCGACGGGTCGGGGCCACGTGCGGCAAGCGATTGCGGCGGGCGTGCCTTGGGCAGCGGCGGCGGGGTCGTATCCGCATGCAGCTCGATCAGGCACAGCGCGGCAGTCACTTTTTCGCGCAACAAATCCAGCATCTGCTGGAACATGGCGAAGGCTTCCGTCTTGTATTCGTTCAAGGGATCGCGCTGGCCAAAGGCGCGCAGCACGATACCCTGACGCAGATAGTCGAGGTTGAGCAGATGCTCTTTCCACGTCTGGTCCAGCAGCTGCAGGAGGATGCTCTTCTCAATCTGGCGCATGACGGGCGGGGAGACGACGGATTCCTTGGCGTTCACCTTGTCGTCCGCCAGCTTGATGAGGCGTTCGGAGATAAC
>JBBQWK010000119.1:0-5884 GCA_038210695.1 Alphaproteobacteria bacterium | reverse complement strand
CCGAAGCCCGCGACGGGCACGCCCGCCTCGTACATGGCGTTGCCGATGCGGTCGAGCTGTTCGTTTTCCGGCAGGGCGACGAACAGGTAAGACCTGCCGCCTTCCTGTTTCGGCGCTGTCAGCGCGAAGCCTTTTTTCTTGGCGTGCGCCTTGATTTCGAGCGAGGCGCGGATGGGATAGCTGGGGAAAGCCAGCTCAAGCTTGCGCTTGACGAAGCGCGGCCGGTCGATCGGCGACAGCTTCGGGATATTGTCTTCTTTGCGGTAGGTCTGGTCCGCGCCGTCAAAAAGCACGAGAACGGATTTGCCCTGGTTGCGGGCGCCGAGCGCGGTTACCAGCTGCTCGTCAAAATTGGGCACTTCCCAGGAGATCGACATTTCGCGATCGATGCCATTGCCATTGGGCCCGTAGAGGACAACGCCCTCCCCGCCCACCAGCAATACCCTGCGACCTCCACCAAGTGCGACCATCTGTTATTGCCCCATCTTGCCAAGGCTGTTGTAAATCGGGCCGAAGACGGCCGCTGCGATCCACAGGATCATGCCGCCGAGAACGACAGTCATGATTGGCTCGATCATTGCGATCATGCCGTCGACGGCGTCGTTGACGTCGGCGTTGTAGAATTCCGAAACCTGCTCCAGAACGCCGGTCAGGTTGCCTGACTCCTCGCCGATTTTCACCATGCGGACGACGAGCGAGGGGAACTCGCCCGAGGCGTTGAGCGCCGCCGAGAGCGGGCTGCCTTCCTGCACGTTGGTGCGCACGCGGACGAGCGCTTCGGTGAGGACGAGGTTGACGGCGGTCTGGTTGGCGGCATCAAGGCATTTCAGAATTTCGAGGCCGGAAGTGAAGAGAACGGCGAAGGTCTGGCAGAAGCGGGACAGCGCGATCTTGCGGATCAGGCTGCCGAAGCCCGGCGAATGCAGCGCCAGATAATCCGTGCGGTATTTGAAGCCTTCCGACACCACGCGCCCGACGCGGAGGCCGATGTACGACAGGATCAGGGTCAGGAAAATATATAGCGCGTAATTCTGCACAAAGTTGGAGGTCGCGATAAGCGCGAGCGTGACGCCCGGCAGTTCCTGCCCGATTTCCTTCAAAAAGCCCGTCACGGTCGGGACGACTTGCGTCATCATGACCCAGATGACGAGCGTGACGACGCCGATCAGGATTTTCGGATAGCGCGTGGCTTTCTTGACCTTGGTGCGCATGGCGTCCGTCCACTTCAGGTGGCGGATGACCTGGCCGAAGGATTCAACCATGTTACCGGTTTCTTCACCGGCGTTGATGAGCGAGATGAAAATCGGCTCGAAGGTGCCGGGGTGTTTCGACAGCGCGTTCGAGAAGGAGGAGCCGGAAGACACTTCCGAATAGATGTCGCCAACCATGTCGCGCAGACGCGTTGATTCAGCGGTATCACGCACGTCGGACAGCGCGTCGAGCAGCGGAACACCGGCTTTTTGCAGCTGTTCAAGGTGGACGAACATCTGGATCAGGTCGCGGATTTTGACTTTCTTGGCGGTCAGGGCAGCGAACTTGCCGCTTTTCTCCGACATTTCCTTGCAGTCGAGCAGCGACATGCCGCCTTCGTTCAGGCGGTTAAACAGATCAGATTCATTCGCAGCGGAAACCACGCCTCTTACAGGGCGTCCGCTCGGGTTAATGGCTCTGTAGCTGAACTTTGGCATGAATTATCTGGATCGACCCCGCCGGCGTATAAATTCCTTAGTCCCCATACAATATTGTTACATCAATAATAGTGGGAAACCAAGCACTTGTATATATAGACATATATACTGTGACTGCCGCGGCACAAGGGCGCGCTGCAGATTCAAGCGGCCTTCTGTTTACATGCGGTCGGAGAAGTTGAGGATCTTGATCGCCTGATCCAGCGTCGTGACGCCCTGATAGATTTTCAGGATGCCGTCTTCAAGCATACTACGGAAACCCGTTTTGCGGGCCTGCGCGCGCAGCAGCGATTTACCGGCGCCCGATGCCACAAGGTCATCCAGCGCTTCATCCATAAACAGGATTTCCACGCAGGCGATACGGCCCTTGAAGCCGGTATTATTGCAATCCGGGCAGCCGCCGGGCGCGAAAATCATGGGCGGATTGTTCGGATCAATCGGCTTGTCATCGGGGCCGACGGCCAGAAGCTTGCATTCCTCAGGTGTTGCGAGAATTTCTTTCTTGCACTTCTGGCAAAGCTTTCTGACAAGTCGCTGCGCCATGGTGGCAATAATAGCGCCGGCCATCATGGCGGGTTTAATGCCAAGGTCGACAAGACGCGGGATAGCGCCGAAGCAGTCGTTGGTGTGGAGCGACGTATAAACCTGGTGACCGGTCATGGCGGCTTTAAGCGCCTGTTCCGCCGTCACGTGGTCGCGCACCTCACCGATGAAGATGATGTCCGGATCCTGGCGGAGGAGAGCCTTAATACCTTCACCGAAGGTAAAGCCGTCGCCATCGCGCACGTGCGACTGGCGGATCAGGCCAAGATTGTATTCAACCGGGTCTTCAAGCGTCTGGATGTTGACGTCGGGCGTGTTGACGTCGTTCAGCATGGAATAAAGCGTGGTGGTTTTACCCGAACCGGTCGGGCCCGTGACAATAATAATGCCTTCGGGACGCGCCTGCGCTTTTTTAATCAGGTACATGTTGTGGTCGGAGAAGCCGAGGCGCTCCAGCGGCACGATGGAAGCCGATTTATCAAGAACGCGGAGGACGATGTTTTCGCCGTGCACGGTCGGCAGACACGACACGCGGAAGTCGGCGTCTTTGCCGCCCATGTTCAGGTTGAAGCGACCGTCCTGCGGCGACATTTTGTCGGCGATGTTCATCTCGGCCAGAATTTTAAGGCGCTGGCAGATACCGTTCCAGTATTCGCGGTGCAGCGTGTGGGTCGTCAGCATATCGCCGTCGATGCGATAGCGGAGGCGCACGAAGTTTTCTTCCGGCTCGAAGTGCAAGTCGGAGGCGCCCATTTTCACGGCTTCAAACACCAGAGCGTTCACGAGGCGCACAAGCGGGTGTGAATAAGCTTCGTCATCCGACAGGGTTTCAAGGTTTTTCTTGGCGGAAGCAGCATCCCCCTCCAGTTCTTTCAAAATACCGTCGATGGAGGTCGAGACGCCATAGGACTTGTGGATGGCGTCCGACATAATTGCGGGCGGGCAGACCTGCGGCACAACCTGGCAGCCCTTCGGCAGCAGCTGCTTCAGTTTGTCGAGCGCGACGACGTCGTAGGGGTCGGTCATCGCGATGACGGCGCGGTTCTTTGATTTATCGATGGAGATCGGCAGGAACTGGTACTTCTGCGCGTCGCGCTTGGTCACCAGCTCCAGCGCTTCCGGATCGATCATCGTCTTCTTCGGATCGAAGAGCTGAAGACCGGTGGTTTCCGACAGGAACTCGGAGAGAATTTCCGGCGTGATAAAGCTCAGCTCGACGAGAATTTCGCCCAGCAGCAAATGTGATTTCTGTTTTTCATGCAGCGCGACCTTTAACTGGTCGGTCGTGATGAGGCCACGTTCAACCAGGCGGTCGCCAATACGTTTGGCGGGGGCGGCGGCGACGGGTGCCGCGGCGGCGGGCGCAACGGGCGCGGGCGCGAGTGCTTCCGGCGGCGGCGAGAGATCCATGGAGGAGGGCGACATTGAAGGCGACATCGAGGGTAAGGCACTTGCCCCCGGTTTCACAGCGGCTTTAGAATCCGGCGTCTTCGCCGCATTCTTTGCCGGATCATCTGCTACTTTAATAAACCCCATATCCTCTTCGATATCCTCCAGTTTTAGATTGCCACAGAAAAGTTAACAAAGTCAGAATATTACCGGTGTTTGTTTACGTAACGTAAACAATTTTACCATAATATGGTCAGAGCGGTGATTTTGTTGATAAGCGTCCGTCGTGCACAGGTCATAATCATGCAGATAGGTGCTTTTGTGCGCATGTCAAATCACTCTCCTTAAAATGCGATTCTGGTCGTTATTCCGGCAGGGCCTTTGACCGGGCCGGGCGGAAGGTGATTCCGCCCTTGTGCGTGCTGCCTTACTCATTCTATAAAATGCGCAGGCTTTTGCGGGAAAAAATTTGCATGCCGCCGGTTCCCCGCCCAGAAGAGTTTAGAATAATTGGCCTTTTCGCTGTCCGAATTTATGACGTCGTCCCGCCTTGCCTCCTACAGCCGGAGAACCGCTGGCGCTTTCTGCATGGCTTTCACCATGGCGGCGGTGGCCGAAGCGCCGCCGCTGCCCGCCAACAGCACGCCCGTGCCGCCGGAAACGCCGAAAGCCACGGCGAAAGAAACGCCCAAAGAGACTCTTTGGAAAACGCAGACGTTTGAATCCGTCATCGCCCTCCGCCCCTGCCCTTCGACCGGCATGTGCGGGGAGATTCGCTGGCTCGACCCCAACGACACCAAGCTCGCCGACTACTTCGGCAATCCCGCCACCAAGGGTGATAATGGCTATACGGTGGATGACGTAAAAGCGCTGTGCGGCTTTTCACCGCGCATGCAGTTTGCCGAAGCCAGCACCGGTCACTGGCAGGGCACCATGGAATTGCGCGGCTGGGGCATGACCGCCAAGGTGGATGCTACGGTCATCGATGACAACAACCTGAAGGTGACCTTCGCCAAAGGCATTTTCTCGAAAACCGAAAACTGGACGCGCGTCGCGCCGACGGACGCGCGTTACCCCGCCTGCACCAAACCCGGAAAGCCGACGCCATGAAGACCGCCGCCAATACCAGCCCTGCCTCCGCGACATTTGCCGAGATCGAGGAACTGGTGGTGAATGTATTGCCGCCGATGACGCCCGTCACCAGCGGCGGGGAAAGCCTTGGCAACCTTGCGCCCGTCTGGCGCTGGCTGGCTTCGGCGCAAGGCAAGCAGAAACCTGATATTCGCCATCCCCGCATCGCGCTGTTCGCATCGGCGCATGCCGGCGCCGCCGATATGACCGAAAAGACCCGCCTTGCCGTGAAGGCGCTGGCCGATGGCAGGCACGCGTTAAGCGCGGTTGCGGTGGAAGGCAACGCCGACCTGCAAGTATACGAGCTGAACCTTGATCATGCGGCTCCCGTGACGGAAGCGGATGCCGCCCATGCCGTTTCCTACGGCTTGATGGCGGTGCAGCCCGGCATCAACCTGCTGTGCCTTGCCGCGCTGAACCCCGCGGGCGATGTGGCGGGTGAAAAAATTATAGCGGCCATTCATGGCGGCATGAAACCGCTGACGGCGCTGACCAGCTTCGGCGGGCTTGATATCTGCGCCATGACAGGCGCGCTTGCGGCTGCAAGGCTTGCCAAAATTCCGGTACTGCTGGACGGTGCGGGGGCGACAGCTGCCGCCGCCATCCTCAAAGCTCTCCGCCCTGATGCGGCTGACCATGCGCGCGACGCGGGCGACCTGATGGCGGGCGAGCATAAAGCAGAAGCCGGCATTGCGGCTGCGCTGCTGGTGCCGTTCCTGAAATCATTATCTAAAGCTATTTAAGAAACTGCGGTTTTGCAGGCGGTATCGAAGCTGACAGCGTCATCGAAGCCGGCTTCTTTGGGCGCTTTGAAGCTGTCGAACGCCGGATCTTTCTTCTTTTCCCACAGTTCCAGCACAGAGCGCATGCGGTTGCCGGTGGGGCGCTGCAGGGCGACGTCTTTGGGCGTGCATCCCTCGGCATCGCGCGCCAGCGCGTCGGCACCGGATTGCAGCAGGGCCAGAACGGTCTTGAGATTGGCGTGGCGGATGGCGAAATGCAAAAGCGTGCCGGCGGGTTCGCCGAGCTTGCCGTCGACCGCCATGTCGGGGTCAGCGCCGAGGCGCACGGTATCGCGGACGGTCTGGTGATCATTGTCGAGGACAGCGGCATAGAGCGATGCTTCCAGCGCT
>JBBQWK010000118.1:0-5934 GCA_038210695.1 Alphaproteobacteria bacterium | reverse complement strand
CCCAGCACCTGACGCGAGTCTTTTGCCTGATAGCGGGAGGAGACGCGGGCGAAAATTTCCTTCAACGATTTATCATTCTTCAAATCACCGGCGGCACTGCTGACGGCGGTCGGCCATGTGAAGGCTTCGAGCAGCTCGACATATTCCGGCAGTAATAATTGTTTATTGTCTCTGGTCAGCGTCTGGCTCCATTTCGCCAGTTCGGTGACGCGGGTGCCGATGGCTTTTTGAATATCATCAAGCGCGCGGTCGCGGTCGGATTTAAATTTGCGGTCCATTATTTTCTGCCTTTGAATGCTTTTTCCACCGCCTCGAAAGGCAGCAGGATTGAATTGTGACGGGCTTTATAATCTTTGACGGGCTCGAGAATTTTTAAACCGGCCCAGTCGCCGGCGGGGAAAATATTTTCGCCGTTCAGCATCGCTTCCATGGCAACACCGGCCTCCGCCACCTGCTGCCTTGTTTTGCCGATAATAGCGCGGGACATGACGGCGACGGCGGTTTTGGTGAGAGCGCAGGCGTCAACCTCGAAACCGAAGGCGGTCACAACGTCACCATCAACCATCAGATCAACTTCGACTTCGCTGCCGCAGATGGGGGAAATGGCGCGGGCTTTGAGGTGCGGCGCCGACAACCGGACAGGCGTTTCCGCAAGGGCGGAGAGCTTCAGCAGCTCCGCGTTGTAAAAGGCAAGGCGCTTGTCGTCGTCATCTTCGCTCAAGATGCGTTACGCCGCGCCGCGGCTGGTTTTCCAGGGTTTCGCGCCCAGCTGGTTCTGCTTGGTGAACAGCCGGTCACAATAGCCGCAAGTCACTTCATCAACGCCATCGAAGGTGTAATAAACCTTCGGATGGCCGAGCGCGCCGCCGCCGTTGCACCAGATCTGGTGTGTCGCTTGCGGAACGAGGAGGATTTCAGGGGCTTTGGCTGCGGGCTTGTTTGTTGTCATGGTTTTCTTCCTTTATTCTTTACGCGCTTATTCTTTGCGCCAGGTGATGCCGGCGGGGGTCACGGAAACCTGCACAGCATAATCGGCCTTCAACGCATCGCGGATCGCATCCGCCGTCTTATAATCTTTCGCGGCCCGGGCCTGCTGCAGCTCGGCAACTTTTTGTTCAATGATGACGGCATCGTCATTCGCCGCGCCCTTGAACCAGCTTTCGGGGTCTTGGGTCAAAAGGCCCAGAAGTTTGCCTGCCGCTTTCAATTCTGCCTTCGCCTGTTCCTTGTGGTTGGACACGGTGGAGAGATGCTTGGCCGTGACGGACAGTTCTGCCAGCGCCTTGGGGGTATTCAAATCATCTTTCAACGCATCGACAAAGGCCTTGGGCGGGTCGGCGGTGATATCTTCGACATCTTTAAAGTCACGCAGCATGCCGTAGTAACGGTCGAGCGTTTTTTTCGCCTGCACAATTGCCTCCCGCGTAAAGTCAAACGGCTGGCGGTAGTGGGAGGACAGCAGCACAAGGCGCAAGGCCTCCGCCGGATATTCCTTCACAAGGTCATGCACCAGCAAGAAGTTGCCCAGTGATTTTGACATTTTCTGCCCGTCGACCATGAGGTAGCCGTTGTGCATCCAGTAGTTCACATAGGCCTCGCCGCCATGCGCGCAGACGGACTGCGCGATTTCATTTTCATGGTGCGGAAAAATAAGGTCTTCGCCGCCGGCATGAATATCAAAATGCGGGCCGTTGATGGTTTCATTCATGGCAGAGCATTCAAGATGCCAGCCCGGGCGGCCGCGGCCATAGGCGCTGTCCCAGCCCGGTTGTTCGGGCGTTGACGGCTTCCACAGCACGAAATCGGCGGGGTCTTTTTTATAAGGTGCAACTTCAACGCGCGCGCCGGCAATCAAATCATCCCGCGTGCGGCGGGAGAGCTGGCCGTAGTCCGGCCATGACGGCACGTTGAACAATACATGGCCTTCGGCTTCATAGGCATGGCCGTTGGCAATCAGCTTTTCAATCATCACCAGCATCTGCGGAATAAAGTCGGTCGCCTTCGGCTGGTGGTCGGGCGGCAGCACGCCGAGCGCGCCCATGTCTTCGTTATAAATCTTCGCGTATTTTTCGGTGATCGCTGTAATCGGCTCGCCGCTTTTTTTTGCCGCATCGATGATTTTATCATCGATGTCGGTGATGTTGCGGGTGTAGCTGACATGCGCCTTGCCGTACATGTAGCGCAGCAGGCTGGCGAGCAGGTCAAAAATTACCGCCGGCCGCGCGTTGCCGATATGGGCGTGGTTATAGACCGTGGGGCCGCAGGCATAGAGGCGCACGTTGTTGCGGTCGATGGGAACGAATTCTTCTTTTTTGCGGCTAAGCGTGTTGTGGATGAGGAGCGGCATTTTTGCTTCTTAAAGTTTGAACGTCACGAAAAGCCCGCCCGCTTCCGGTGACATAACCGGTACGGCGTTTTCAACATAGCCGTTGTGCTTTTCAATTTTCATGTAGCGGGCGACCGGCTGGAACAATGTCTCCCCCTGCCCGGGCTTTGCCGGATCGAAGGTGACAAACAGCGTCTTGGCGGAGGATTTTTTACAGTACTTCACGATATGGTCGAGCGTGTGCAGCGCGTCCTGCCGGTCCATGCCGCGCAGGTCGACCTTCACTTCCGCTTCCGCGGTATTGACGTCGCTGTTTTTGCCAAGCTGGTCGAAAATGCTCAATTTACTTCTCCTTCCGGCATGGTACAAACTCTGGGCCTGAATGACAATGTTGCGGCGTTGTTTTTTGCACTTATTTCACGTTAGGGGCTGAATATGAGCGAAGATTTCGACCTGATCCTGAAAGGCGGGCAGATCGCCACGCCCGGCGGCATCATGGAGGCGGATATCGCCGTGAAAGCCGGCCGCATTGCCGATATCGGCAGCCTTGGCAGTGCAAAAGCCCGCGACATCATTGATTGCAGCAACCTGCACATTCTGCCGGGCGTGATCGATACGCATGTGCATTTCCGGGAGCCGGGGCTGACGCATAAAGAAGACCTCTCGACCGGCAGCCTTGCCGCGCTTTACGGTGGCGCCACCACCATTTTTGAAATGCCGAATACCGACCCCCTGACCATCACCGGCCCCGCGCTGCTGGATAAGCTAGCGCGCGCGGCGGAAAAAGCATTTTGCGACTACGCCTTCTTCGTCGGCGGCTGCGCCGAGAACACGCATATCCTGAAACAGCTGGAGCTGGCGGAAGGCTGCAGCGGCATCAAGATTTTCATGGGCTCCTCCACCGGCGCGTTGCTGGCAGCGCGGGACGAGGAAATTTTCCGCATTTTGCAGCAGGGCCACCGCCGCGTGGCGCTGCATGCGGAAGATGAAGACCGCCTTGTCAGCCGCAAGCATATCGTGGAGGCGAGCCATAATGTGCATGACCACCCCGTGTGGCGCGATGGGGAGTCGGCCTTAAAGGCTGTAAAGCGTGCGGTCGCTTTGGCGCGTTTGTCCGGCCGCCGCATCCATTTGCTGCATGTGACTTCCGGCGACGAGATGGATTTTATCAAGGACCACAAGGATATTGCGACGGTGGAGACAACGCCGCAGCATTTAACGCTCTATGCCGAAGAATGCTATGACCGCCTTGGCACGCGTGCGCAAATGAATCCGCCGATCCGCGACAAATCAAACCGCGAACGTCTTTGGGCAGCGGTGCAGAAGGGCACAGTCGATACTCTTGGCTCCGATCACGCGCCGCATACGCTGGAGGAAAAAGCGAAACAATACCCCGCGTCGCCTTCCGGCATGACGGGCGTGCAGACCATGCTGCCGGTGATGCTGAACCATATGAACGAGGGGCGGCTGTCGCTCGCCCGCGTCGTCGACCTGCTGGCGCACGGGCCGCAGCGCGTCTACCAGATTGCCAACAAGGGGCGCATTGCCCTTGGCTATGACGCCGACTTTGCGATTGTTGATCTGAAACGCAAGAAAACCATTACCGACAAATGGATCAAGTCGCGCTGCGGCTGGACGCCGTTTGACGGCATGCAGGTGCAGGGCTGGGTGCAGGGCACGGTTTTGCGAGGGGAGGTGGTGATGTGGGACGATGAAATCACAGAATCGGCCCGCAGCCGCAAAAGCCGCGGCCAGCCGGTCCGGTTCCAGGATTTGTTGACGCCAGCAACAAATCTGCCAAAAGACATCTTAACAGCGCATACACCAGACTGTTGCTAACGCAACAATTCGTCAGATATAACAGCGGCTTGCCATCGTTAACCTTGGGTTAATTTCACCTAAAGTTTTAATGGCATTCTACACAGTTTGTTAAGTCGGTTGGCGTACAATTGAACTATATCAAGGCCTGGGGAGGCCCACTTCGGAACTAGCTGCCATTCGGCAATAGCAGGGGTTTTAATTGAATAACGACGGCCCGCACACTGAGGGCGAGCATACAGGCGGCGAGGCTTCGAAACCGCGCAGCTGGCGCCTGTTTTCGGGCACCGACCGCAATGGCAATAACGCCATCTGGAGCAGCCGCCTCAGCTGGCGCATTACCGCGACCGTCTTCGTCACCATATTGCTTGTGCAGGGCGCGGTGCTGGCCTTTACTGTCCGCTCCATCCACAGCGATAAGCTGGACAGCCTGGCGGAAATCGCCCGCACTGCTGTTACCGCCGCCATCAATGACACCGACAGCGAAAAACCGATCTCGGAAACTGTTGCCTTGCGCCTTTTGTCCTCCACCCGTTTGCAGGGCATTGCGATTTACGACCTTGAATACAAGCAGCTGCAGGTTGTCGGCCAGTCGCCGACGACGCAACTGAAGGCCGGAGACTTTCCCAAAGACACGCTGCTGAACGACGGCCAGCAATACGAAATCACCATGAGCCCGACGGCGCTGGGCCGTCCCTATCATATCGAGGCACGGCTCGATTCCGCCGCCATCGGCGAGCTGGTGGTGACGCAGATTTCCCAGACCTTCATCGTGCTGCTGCTGATGTCCGGCCTTGTCACCGGCATCATGATGCTGGCGCTGGGCCGCTGGCTGCTGGAGCCGATGATGATTTTGCGCGGCAACCTTGAAAGCGCCGCCAAGAACCCCGAAAAACCCGAACTGCAGCATCCGGCGCATGAAACCCGCGACGAAATCGGCGTTGCCTTGCGCATCGCCAACGACCTGATCCGCCAGAACGCCAACAATCTGAAGCGCCTGCGGTCACAAGCCGAAGACAAAATCCACAAGCTGGCCTATTACGACGCGCTAACCGGCCTGCCCAACCGCACCTTATTCCTTGAAAAGCTGGATGACCATATCCGCCACAAAGTTGTGGAAGAAGATCACCGCATTGTCGTTATGTCCGTCGACCTTGACCACTTCAAGGACATCAACGACACCATGGGCCATGAATTCGGCGACAAGCTGCTGGAGGCGATTGGCAAGCGGCTGGTCAAGGCCATGCCGGAAGACGCCATTATTTCCCGCGCCTCCGCCGATGAATTTACCATCATGGTTGTGCTGAAGCCCGAATATGCCGACAGCGCCATTCTGGTCGACCGCGTGTTTGCGGCGGTGACGGAGCCTGTAAGCATCATGCAGGAGCGCTTCCAGCTGCGCGTTTCCATCGGCGTGTCGCATTGCCCGGATGACAGCATGGAAGCCCGCCAGATTTTGAAGAACGCCGATATCGCCCTGAACCGCGCCAAGGAAGAAGGCCGCGACACGGTGCGTTATTACAGCCAGGACTTCGACCTTGCCGTGCAGCAGCGCTTCCAGCTGCTGCGCGACCTGCGCTCCGCGCTTGATGAAAACCAGCTGCTGCTGAACTACCACCCGCAGTTTGACCTCCGTACCGGGCAGATGATTGGCGCGGAAGTGCTGCTGCGCTGGTTCCTGCCGGATAATTCAAAAGACGGCGGCTATTTTATTTCGCCGGCGGAATTCATTCCCGTGGCCGAGCAGTCCGGCCTCATCGTCCCCATCGGCGAATGGGTGTTGCGCACCG
>JBBQWK010000117.1:0-5938 GCA_038210695.1 Alphaproteobacteria bacterium | reverse complement strand
TATTACCGGTGATATGCTGGCCGCCGCTGCGGCATATATGCTGTCGAAGGCATTACCGCTGCATATCGAAGGCATTGATGTTTGCGGCACGGGCGGCGATACCAGTAAAAACGCCATCAAGACATTCAACATTTCAACCGCTGTCGCCTTTGTTATGGCGGCTGCGGGGGTCTCTGTCGTCAAGCATGGCAACCGCGGCGTTTCCAGTTTAAGCGGTAGCAGCGATGTGCTGGCTAGCCTGCGCGTGCCGCTGTGCACCACGGCAGATGACGCGCTGGCGCAGCATAAGGCCCATAACCTCTGCTTCGTTTCCGCCCCCGCCTTTCACCCCGCGCTTGCGGTGCTCGCCCCCATCCGCCGCGCCCTTGGCCGCCCGAGCTTCCTCAATCTCCTCGGCCCCTTGTGCAACCCAGCACGCACCTCGAAACAGCTGATGGGCGTTTACAGTGCCCGCTTCCTGCCCGCCATGGCGGAAGCCGCCAAGGCGCTTGGCCGCACCGACGCCATGGTCGTGCATAGCAACGATGGTCTTGATGAAATCAGTCTCTCCGCCCCGACAGATGCTTACGTCTTGAAAAACGGCGCCATCACCGCGGAACGCATTACCGTGGAAGATGCGGGATTGAAACCCGCGCCGCTGGAAAAGCTTGTCGGTGGCTCATCGGACCAGAACGCCGCCATCATTCACGCCATTTTCTCCGGCACGCAAGGCGCAGGCTTTGACTGTCTCTGCATCAACGCTGCCGCGGGTTTCGTCGTCGCCGGTAAATCTGCCGATTTGAAGGCAGGCGCGTTGCTTGCCGCCGAGACCATCAAAAGCGGTGCCGCCCTGCAGAAACTAAAAAACATAAAGCAGGCAACATGAGCGGGTTCCTACAAAAAATCGCGGGCTTAAGCGCGGAGCGTGTGACGAAGGCGCAGCAATCAACGCCCATCGCCGCGCTTGAATCCATGCCGCTCTATGCCCGCCAGCCCCGCCCTGTTCTTCCCGCCTTCCAACAGCCGGGCTACAACATCATCGCGGAGGTTAAATTCGCCAGCCCGTCCGAAGGCACCATCCGCGAAGACCGCCAGCCGCTGGAAGTCGCCGCCGGTTACCTTGCCAGCGGCGCGACAATGCTTTCGGTCTTGACGGAGCCTTTGTATTTTAAAGGCGAGCTTGATTACCTTGCAGGTATCCGCACCGCGCAGCCGGAGGCGCTGCTGCTGCGCAAGGACTTCATGGTTGATACCTATCAATTGCATGAAGCCCGCGCCTATGGTGCCGACGCCATTTTAATTATCGTCGCCATGACGGATGCCGCCGTGACCAAAGACCTCTATCAGGCCTCCCTCGCCCTCGGCCTTACGCCGCTGGTGGAGGTGCATGACGAGGCGGAGATGGATGCCGCGCTGGCGCTCGGCGCGCAAATGATCGGCGTCAACAACCGTAACCTCAAAACCCTCAAAACCGATCTTGGCATCAGCCGCGAACTTGTCGGCAAAAAGCCCACGGGCGGCGTACTGATCTGCGAAAGCGGCCTTTCCACCGCTGCTGACCTGCAGTCCATGCACGCCATCGGCTATGACGGATTTTTGATGGGCACGCATTTTATGCGCAAATCCGACCCCGGCGCGGCGCTCGCCGAATTGAAGGCTGCGCTATGACGCGCGTAAAAATTTGCGGCCTGACACGGCTTGAAGATGCGCAACAGGCGCAAGACCTTGGCGCCTGGGCGCTGGGGTTTATTTTTTATCCGAAATCGAAGCGATTTGTTACTGCCGAAGCTGCCACCGCAATCATCCCGAAGCTGACAACACAATGCTTCGGCGTTTTCGTCAACCAGACGGATGAAGCGCTTGCGCTCGCAAAATCCATTCCCCTGTCCGGCCTGCAGCTGCACGGCGACGAAACACCGGATGAGTGCCGCAAAGCCCGCGCCAATTTCAGCGGCACGCTCATCAAAGCCCTGCGCCCCAAAAGCCGCGAAGATTTAGCCGTGATTGCCGCATATAAAGGCATCGTCGATTATATTCTGCTCGATGCCGCAGCGGACGGTCATTACGGCGGCAGTGGTGCCACCACAGATTGGCAGCTGGCGCAGGATGCGAAGGTCTATGGCGTTCCTGTCATCCTCGCCGGCGGCCTGAACCCTGACAATATCGCGGCGGCGGCGAAGGCCGGTGCCGACGTGCTCGACCTTTCCAGCGGTGTTGAAGCCGCGCCCGGCATTAAAGATCCCGCCAAAATGAAGGCGTTGTTTGAAGGAGTAATTTCATGAAAACGAATACCCGCCAGAACCCCGACGACCGCGGCTATTTCGGCGAATTCGGCGGCCGCTTTGTGCCCGATACGCTGATGGCCCCGCTGCTGGAGCTGGAACAGGCCTATAACGCGCTTGAGGGTGATGCCGGTTTCTGGGCGGAATATGAATCGCTGCTGAAAAACTTCGTCGGCCGAGAAACACCGCTTCAGCATGCCGCCCGTCTTTCGGCGCATCTGGGCGGCGCAAAAATTTATTTAAAGCGCGAAGATCTGGCGCATACCGGCGCGCATAAAATCAACAATGCCATCGGCCAGATTTTGCTGGCGCGGCGCATGGGCAAAACCCGCATCATCGCGGAAACGGGTGCAGGCCAGCACGGCGTCGCCACCGCAACCGCCGCCGCAGCTTTTGGCTTATCTTGCGTTGTCTATATGGGCGCGGATGATATGGCGCGGCAGGAAATGAACGTCTTCCGCATGCGCCTGCTGGGCGCGGAAGTGGTGCCGGTCACCAGCGGTTCCCGCACGCTGAAAGACGCCGTGAGCGAGGCGATGCGCGACTGGGTCGGCAATATTGCCAATACGCATTACCTTCTCGGCTCCGCCCTTGGGCCTCACCCCTACCCCCGCATGGTGCGCGACTTTCAGGCCGTGATAGGCAAGGAAGCACGCGAACAAATTTTAGCCGCGGAGGGAAAATTGCCGGACAGCATCGTTGCTTGCGTCGGCGGCGGCAGCAATGCCATTGGCATTTTCAGCGGCTTTACGGCTGACGAGAAAGTTGCCCTCATCGGCGTTGAAGCCGGTGGCACGGCGATTGCGCCGGGGCAGCATGCGGCGCGTTTTTCCGGCGGCACGCCCGGCGTCTTTCAGGGCATGCGCACCTTTATTCTGCAGGACGAACAAGGACAGGCGCAGCCGACGCATAGTGTTTCCGCAGGCCTTGATTACACCGGCGTCGGGCCGGAACATGCTTTTCTGCAGGCAACAAAGCGCGCGACCTATGCTTATGTGAGCGATGACGAGGCAGTCACCGCGTTCCACCTGCTGGCGCGCATGGAGGGGATTATCCCCGCGCTTGAAAGTTCGCACGCCGTCGCGCATGTGTGCAAAATTGCGCCAGCCATGAAGGGCAAGATCCTGATCATCAACCTGTCCGGCCGCGGCGACAAAGACATCGGTATTATTCAAGGCTACGAAGCCGCGAAAGGACAAAAATAATGAGCCTCCGTCAAACCCTGCTGGCGGCCCGCGCCGCAAAAACCTCGGCCTTTATTCCTTTCGTCATGGCTGGCGACCCTGACCTGAAAGCATCGGAAGAAATAATTCTCGCCCTTGAAGCCGCTGGCGCAACGGCGCTCGAGCTCGGCGTGCCGTTTTCTGATCCTGTTGCAGACGGCATTACCGTCCAGCAGGCGGCGGAGCGCGCGCTGCTAAAGGGGACAACGCTTGAAAAAGTCCTCGGCCTTGTCAAATCCCTGCGCGCGCGGGGCCTGAAAATGCCGGTCTGTCTTTTTTCCTACCTCAACCCCGTTTACAAAATGGGCTATGCGGCTTTTATTGACGCCACGCTTGCTGCGGGTGCACAGGGCGCGCTGCTGGTGGACCTGCCGCCGGAAGAAGCCGGCGATTATATCGCGCTTGCGAAAGCGAAGAATTTTGAAACCGTCTTCCTTTGCTCCCCGACAACCTCGAAGGAGCGGCTGAAGCAGATTGACGAGGCCTCGTCAGGATTTGTCTATTACGTATCGCGCGAAGGCGTGACCGGCACCGTGGCCGCGCTGCCGCAGCAGCTGGATGAAAAAATTACCAGGCTAAAGGCGGAGCTTGCCAGCCCCATCGCCATCGGCTTTGGCATTTCCACCGCAGCGCATGTGAAAGCCCTGCGCGGCAAGGCAGACGGCATTGTGGTGGGCAGCGCCCTGGTCAAAATTATCGCCGAAAACGCAAACGCCCCGGCAGAGGCCGCCGGGGCGAAAACGCGTGAGCTGCTCGGCTAGCCCGTTAACCGTTAAACAATCAGGTTGCCGTCCGCCACCAGCTGGATTTCGCCGCTCAGACCGTGGCCGTTAATCAAAGTTGCGATTGTCGTCCAGTGCGTGCCGTTTGCCATGCCGTCCGCATCGATCTGCACGATAGCGTTATGCGCGCCGCTGTCGATAATCCTCAGGAAGCTTGAGAGCGGAGAAGTTGATTCATTCGCCGCGCTATAGGCTGTCAGCAGAGCAGAGAGATCAAGTACATCGTGCTGCATGACGTCGAAGTCATTGATCGTATCAGAAGTTGTACCGGTGCCTGCATCGAAGACAAATTTATCAGCACCAGCCCCCCCTATCAGGAGGTCAGCACCAAGGCCACCGTGAATGGTATCGTCCCCACCTCGGGCATCAATTACATTGTTACGAGCGTTGCCCGTGATGGTGTTGGCAAGATCGCTGCCCGTGAAGCTGGTGACGGTCGATCCAAGGGTGATGTTCTCGATCGATGACGTCGGCGCAAGCGTATAGTTGTTGACCGTCACGGTCAGGCTGTCGGTTCCCTCGCCCGCGTTCTCGATGATGACGTCGTGGAAGTGGTCGACGAAGTAGGTGTCGTTGCCGATGCCGCCGGTCATCGTGTCAATGCCGACGCCGCCATCGAGAGAGTCATTGCCCGCGCCGCCGAAGAGGATATCGTTACCGATATGGCCAAGAAGAACGTCGTTGCCGTTATTGCCACTTAACGTATCGTTGCCGGAGCCGCCATCCATCACGTTGTTGCCGCTGTTGCCGGTGAGGATGTTGGCAACCGTGTTGCCGGTGAGCGAGAAGTCGCCGGTGCCGGACGCGGTGAGGTTTTCAAAACCCGCCTTCAAGACATAGCTGAGGCCGGCGACGACCGTATCAATGCCAGAGGTGTCGGTTAATATGTCGCCGACCGTGTTGACGATATAGGTATCGTTGCCCGCGCCACCATTCAGGTGGTCGGAACCCAGGCCGCCATCCAGCGTATTGTTGCCGATGTTGCCGGTGAGGGTGTTGTCGAGGTTGTTGCCGGTGGCGTTTATGTCGAGGCTGGCGCCGGTGGCGAGCAGCACAAGGTTTTCAACGTTGGCGGTCAGCGCATAGCTGATGCTGGAGCGGACAGTATCCGTCCCCTCGCCGCTGGTTTCCGTTACGATGTCGCCGACGTTGTCGACCACATATGTATCGCCGCCCTTGCCGCCGGTCAGCGTATCCGCGCCGATGCCGCCGTCGAGCGTGTTGTTGCCGCCGTTGCCGGTCAGGCTGTTGTCAAAGGCGTTGCCGGTAATGCTTCCCGACACGGTGCCCGTGAGGTAGATGGTTTCAACGTTTGCCGCCATGACATAGGAGCCACCGGTAAGGGTGACATAGGCGGTGTCCGTGCCCTCGCCCCCGTTTTCGATGATAACGTCGCTCGACGTCACATAGTAGGTGTCGTTGCCAAGGCCGCCGGTAAAGGTATTGACGCCGCTATTGCCGACAAAGGTATTGTCATGGTCGTTACCGGTGCCGTTGATGCTGGCGGTGCCGGTCAGTGTCAGGTTTTCGATATTGGTGTAAGCGGGCAGGGACAAGTTGAAGCTGGTCGAGGCGACGATAGTGTCGGTGCCTTCGTTAAAGTTTTCAGTGACGGTATCGCCCGCGTTGTCGATGATATAGGTATCGTTACCTGCGCCGCCGATCATGGTGT
>JBBQWK010000116.1:0-5951 GCA_038210695.1 Alphaproteobacteria bacterium | reverse complement strand
CATATTGGCCGGGGAGGGAGAGGCAGCCTTCTTCATAGGTGTTGGGCTCGTCCGAGGACCAGACGACTTCCGGGTTGATGAAAAAGCGCGGCTTGGTGCGGCGCTTCTTGATCGTCGCGGCATCCGCGGCATCTTCATCATCTTCATGCGGCTGGTCGACATCCACAACCATGATGCGTTTTGACACCAGCACCTGCGGCGCGGCAAGGCCGATGCCGGGGGCGTTGTACATCGTCTCAAGCATGCTATCCATCAGCGCATGCAATTTATCGTCGAACTTGTCGACGGGGTCGGCCACGCGCTTCAAAATCGGGTGCGGCGCAATCTGGATGGGCAAAATCGCCATAATCTTAAATTCCTTCTGCTCCCTAAATAAAAGGGCAGGGGAAAGAAGTCAAGGAAATCAGCCGTTTTCGAGTGCTTTCAGCGGCGTTTCGTCGTCATCGCCCGCATCGTCATCGGCACCGCCGCTGCTCGGCAGGGCCTTGTTGTTCTTGACGCCAAGGCCGCGCAGCTTTTCCGCCGTTTTCAGCATGCTGCCGCGGCCCGTGGTCAGCGACCGGCTGGCATCGTCATAGGTTTCATTCGCTTTTTTCAGCTGCTTGCCCAGATCATCCATATGGCCAAGGAAGCTGGAAACTTTATCCACCAGCGAGCCGCCAAGCTTGGCGATCTCCAGCGTCGATTTGTTCTGGCGGTCGATTGTCCAGAGAGAAGATATCGTGCGGAGGGTCGCGAACAGCGTGACGGGGGAAACGATAACGATTTTCTTGTTCCAGGCGCTGGAGTGCAGATCGGCGTCTTTCTGTACAGCCAATGAATAAGCGCCTTCAATCGGCATGAACATCAAGACGATATCCGGCGTGCCGAGCTTGTCGGTATCCTGATAGCGCCGTTGCTCCAGTCCCGCCACATGCGCGCGGATGGAGTTGGAGAATTCCTTCATCGCAATGTTGCGGTCGGCATCCGTATCGGCGGCGCAATAGCGCTCGTAATGCGTCAGGGAAACTTTTGCATCGATAATGATATGCTTGTTGTCCGGCAGGTTGACGATAACATCTGGCTTGATGGCACGGCCGCTTTCAACGTGCTTGAGGCCCATTTCCGCGCCTTGGGTGAAATAATCGATATCCTTGCGCAGGCCGGAATCCTCCAGAATTTTTTCCAGCATCACCTCGCCCCAGTTGCCTTGGGCCTTCACATCGCCCTTCAGGGCTTTAGTCAGGCTCTCGGTCTGCTGGGTGATTTCGCGGTTGGCGGAGACGATGTTCTGAATCTGCTCCTTCAGCGAAAAGGTTTCTTTCGCCTGTTCGCCAAAGCTGTCGTCGACCTTTTTGTGGAATTCCTGCAGGCGTTCGCGCAAGGGGTTCAGCAGTTGCCCGAGGCTTTCGGCAGAATCCATTTTGAACTTGGCAGATTTTTCCTCGAAAATTTTATTGGCGAGGTTTTCAAACTGCAGGGAGAATTTTTTCTCCATCTGCTCGAGGTCGGATTTGTTTTTGGCGATCTGCTCCAGCGTCAGCCGTCGCTCCGCTTCCAGCCCTGCGCTCTTCTGCAATTCGTACTGAAGTTTTTTATCCAGCTCGCTGCTGCGCTCGCGCTCCTTGTTCAGGTTCTCGTTCGCGGCGTCAATTTTCGCCTTGTCGCCGCTGCCCAGGGCCAGCGCGAGGATGATGCCGACGGCCAAACCGCCTGCGCAGCCGATAAGAATAGACATAACGTCAGGAGTGAAGCTTGCCATGACTGAAGACCGCTGATTTGAGGGGAAGAATCGCGAAGCGGATTATAGAGATTGCTGCGATGAAGGATAGGGGGTGATTCAAAAAAAAACCGAAACTCTATGACAAAATGGCACCCAATAACAATAGCGAACAGGTGTTCTATCAATTAAATTAGCTAATCGCTGCGGAAGGTGACGTTAAATAACACCAATGCAGCGGCTCAAGACAGAATGTTTCTTATGCAACGCAGAGGGGTCTGCCATGGCTACAGAGTTCACCAAGCATCTCGTCATCGATCTTAAGTCCGGATTCGCGTACGGCATCAAGCTGGACGCGGACGGCAACTGCAAAGCTGTGCAGCCGCTCAACAGCGCCATCGAATCACTTGATGGCCGCGTTATCGAGAAATTCGGCCCGCTTCTCTCGGCCGCAAATCCCGAAAAGGCAAATACGCTTCCCTACGGCAAAACCACTTACGCTGTCGAAATGACAGCCAGCGGCAAGGGCGGCGAAGTCTTTACTATTGTGTGGCCGAAGAAAGAGGACGCGGATAAAGGCGTCCTGCCGCATGTGGCGAAGAAAGAAATGCCCGACAATTTAATGGAAGCCGGCATTGCCGCGACTCCCAAGGCGCTCA
Source organism: Alphaproteobacteria bacterium (assembly GCA_038210695.1). GTDB lineage: Bacteria > Pseudomonadota > Alphaproteobacteria > Micavibrionales > UBA2020 > JAPWJZ01. The sequence goes on along the minus strand of JBBQWK010000116.1, from coordinate 3,593 downwards.
AAGACGGCAAAGGCGCCGGCATTGACGATGAAGCGACCTTGAAAAAGGCGCTTTCCAACATCGAAGACATGATCGGCCTTGATACCGCGAAACGCGACATCAAGCAGAACATCGCCGTGGCGCGCTTCAACCGCATGAAAACGGAACTGGGTCTTGCGACCAAGCCGATTTCACGCCACATGGTCTTTACCGGCAACCCCGGTACGGGCAAAACCACCTTCGCCCGCGAAGTTGCCAAGGTCTATCATGCCCTCGGCTTCATCGAAAAACCGGTTGTCCACGAAGTGAAGCGCGAAGATATGGTCGCGGGCTTCGTTGGCCAGACTGCGCTCAAGACCAAAGAGCAGATTGATAAGGCCAAAGGCGGCATTCTCTTCATCGACGAGGCTTATGCCCTGTCGCGCGAAGCGGGCCCCGGTTCGGATTCGAAGGACTTTGGCCGCGAGGCGATCGATACGCTGGTTGCTGCGATGGAAAACATGCGCGAAGACCTCATCGTCATCGTCGCCGGTTACCCCGAGCCGATGAAGAAATTCATCGATGCCAACGAAGGTCTTAAATCCCGCTTCATGACCTACATCAACTTCGACGACTACAACATGCCCCAGCTCGGCCAGATCATGGACTTCATGCTGAAAGAGCGCGGCTACACTATGACGCCCGAAGCCCGCGACCTTTCCATGAAGCTGCTTGAAGACGAGCAGCAGCGTGCGAAGCAGTCGTTCGGCAACGGCCGTACGGTGCGTAACCTTGTCGAAAAAGCTGAAAAAGAACTGGCGCTGCGCCTTGAAGACGAACATAAACTCGACAAGAACAGCGGCCTGACGATCGACGAGCTGAAAAAAGAACTCACCACCCTCACGCTCACCGATCTCAAAAAAATCACGCTGCAGGGCCTCGGTGCGAAAGCGCCGGACCGCCCCATCGGCTTCGATGAAGACTTTACGCCGACCAAGCGTTCTGCCCCCGCTGTCAACGACGACAAGGCCGAACCGCCCGCCATCCGCAAGGCTGCGAAGGTCGTCTTCAAGCCTTGATATTTACATATATTTTGAAAAAGGGCGGCCTCAACCAACGCCGCCCTTTTTCTTTGCGCGTTTCGGGCCTGAATCGCCATATTTTATGGAGAATGGCGTTGTCTCCGTAGGCCGATATTGCTAAAACATGGACATATTTAAAGGTAAGACGGAAGGGCAATTCCAAAGTGCAAGATTATCTCGACGATCTCGAATCCAAAAGCATCTACATCATTCGCGAGGCTTATAACCGCATCAAGCCGCTTGGCATGCTGTGGTCGATCGGCAAGGATTCAACCGCGCTGCTCTGGCTCATCCGCAAGGCCTTCTTCGGCCGCGTGCCTTTCCCGATGATCCAGCTGGACACGCAAATGGAGCTGCCGGAAGTCTATGAGTTCCGCGACATGCTGATCAAGGAATGGGGTTTCGATTTCCACGCCGAAATGTGCCCGCCCGAAGAGGACATGGACCAGACACTGCCGCCCAACACGCGCGCCGCCGCCCGCAAAACCGAAGGCCTCAAAAACCTCATCAATACCTACAAGTACAAGGGCATCATCGTCGGCATCCGCCGCGATGAACAGGCGATGCGCGCGAAGGAGCGTGTTTTCTCCCCCCGCAGCTTCGATGGCAACTGGGATTATAAAGACCAGCCGGCCGAATTCTGGGACCAGTACAAGACCGAATTCCCCGAAGGCACGCATGTGCGCATCCACCCCATCCTGCACTGGCGCGAAATTGACATCTGGCGCTATACGCAGCGCGAGAATATTCCCATCGTGCCGCTGTACCTGTCGCAGAACGGCAAGCGCTATCGCTCCCTTGGTGAAAAGAACATCACAACGCCGATCATCAGCGACGCCGCCAGCATTCCCGAAATCATCGCCGAGCTGGAAACGACGAAGCAGTCGGAACGCGCCGGCCGCACCATGGATTCCGAAACCGAAGACAGCTTCGAGCGCCTGCGCCGCAGCGGATATATGTAAGGATTGAAATTATGAGCACAGATATCAACAACGCGCAAAAACTCGGCGTCGTCATCGTTGGCCACGTCGACCACGGCAAATCCACCCTTATCGGCCGGCTGCTGCACGATACCGGCAGCTTCATGGACGGCAAGCTGGAAGAGCTGAAAGCTGTCTGCGAACGCCGCAACGTGCCCTTCGAATGGTCCTTCCTGCTGGATGCCTTTCAGGCGGAACGCGACCAGGCCATCACCATTGATACAACGCAGATCTGGTTCAAAACCGCGAAGCGCAACTGCGTCATCATCGATGCACCCGGCCACCGCGAATTTTTGAAGAACATGATCTCCGGCGCGGCCTTTGCGGATGCCGCGATTCTCGTCGTCGATGCCAAAGAAGGTGTGCGCGAGCAAACGAAACGACACGCGTATCTTCTGCACCTCCTCGGCCTCGAGCAGATCGTCGTCACCATCAACAAGATGGACATGGTGGATTACAGTCAGGCACGTTTTGACGAAGTGTCGAAAGAAATCACCGCCTACCTTGCCGGCATCAATGTGACCCCGCATTCGATTATTCCCATGGCCGCGCGCCACGGCGAAAACATTGCCGCCGGTTCCCCTAACATGCCGTGGTACAAGGGCCTCAATCTTCTGCAGACGCTCGATGTGTTTGAACCCATCGCAGCGCCCGTGGAGCGCCCGCTTCGCTTTCCCGTGCAGGACGTTTACCGCTGGGATGAAACCCGCATTATTGCCGGCCGCATTGAAGCCGGCGTCGTCCGCAAGGGTGATATGCTGACCTTCTCCCCCTCCAACCGTCAGGCGAAAGTCATCTCCATCGAAAAATGGGGTTCCACCACCGACATTTTGTCGGCGCAGGCAGGGGAGAGCATCGGCCTCACCCTCGACCAGCCGATTTTCGTCGCCCGCGGCGATATCGCCAGCCACGAACAAAAAGCCCCCATGCTTGCCAACGTTTTCCGCGCCAATATCTTCTGGCTCGGCAAGAAACCGCTGAAGCTCGGCAACCACTACAAAATCAAGCTCTCCACCTATGAAGCGACCGTGACGGTGCAAAGCATCGACCGCGTCATCAACACGGATGATTTGTCCCGCGCCGAAAAAGACAGCGTTGAAATCAACGAAATGGCGGAAGTCACATTCCGCAGCCGCGAAATGCTGGCGCTTGATCCCTATCAGGATAACCTGAAGCTTGGCCGCGTTGTGCTGGTTGAAAACCACGATGTGGTCGGAGGCGGCATCATTGGCCGCGACGGCATTATTGATATGCGCCGCACGCTGCACCAGAACGCCGAAAACATTTATACGGTTGACCACCTGCTGACCGCCAATGCGCGCACTGTGCGCAATGGCCATCAGGGCGCGGTCATCTGGCTCACGGGCCTGTCTGGCGCCGGCAAATCGACCCTCGCCATGCGCGTTGAACACGCGCTCTTCTCCCGCGGCATCCAGACGTATGTGCTGGACGGCGACAACGTGCGCCGCGGCCTTTGCAATGACCTAGGCTTTTCGCATGAAGCGCGCACGGAAAATATCCGCCGCGTCGGCGAAGTCGCAGCGCTGATGGCGGATGCGGGCCTTGTCACCAT
>JBBQWK010000115.1:0-5968 GCA_038210695.1 Alphaproteobacteria bacterium | reverse complement strand
GCTCCACCAGTTTGAATTTCATGTCTTCCGGCAGTCCGCCCACGTTGTGGTGCGACTTGATGGTGACGGCGGGGCCGCCCGAAACGGATACGCTTTCAATCACATCGGGGTAGAGCGTGCCCTGCGCCAGGAAGGGCGCTTCGCCGGCGCGTTTCTTAGCGTCCTCGAACACATCAATAAAGGCTTTGCCGATGATTTTGCGTTTCTGCTCGGGGTCGGTCACGCCGGCGAGGCGGGAGAGGAACAGGTCGCCCGCTTTTTCATGCACCAGCGGAATGTTGAAATGGTTGCGGAACAGGCCGACGACATCTTCCGCCTCATTCTGGCGCATCAGGCCGGTATCGACAAAAATGCAGGTCAGCTGGTCGCCAATGGCGGCATGCAGCAGCGCGGCAACCACGGTTGAATCAACCCCGCCGGAAACGCCGCAAATGACGCGCTCTTTGCCGACCTGCGCCTTGATGGCGGCAATCATTTCATCCTTGAAGGCGGCCATGGTCCAATCGGGTTTGCAGCCCGCGATATTCAGGACAAAGTTGGCGATGATCTGCTTGCCTTCGGGCGTATGCACAACTTCGGGGTGGAACTGCACGCCGTATAATTTGCGTTTTTCATCCGCCACCGCGGCATAGGGGCAGGTGGCGCTTTTGCCGATGGTTTTGAAGCCGTCGGGAATTTTAACCACGCTGTCGCCATGGCTCATCCAGACCTGCGGGTCGGCCTTGCCGTTCCAGATGCCTTTGAACAACGGGTTGTTGTTATCTTCCACCGTCAGATGCGCACGGCCGAATTCGCGCTTGGCGGAGGGGGCGACCTTGCCGCCCAGCTGCTCGCACATTGTTTGCAGGCCATAGCAGATGCCGAAGACGGGAATGCCGAGCGTGAAGATCTCCGCATGCGCGCGGGGGGAGCCACTTTCCGTGACGGAGGCCGGGCCGCCGGACAATATAATCGCCTTGGGGTTGAGCGCGAGAATTTTTGCCATCGGGGTCGAGAAGGGCAGCAGCACCGAATAAACGCCGGTTTCGCGGATGCGCCGTGCGATCAACTGCGTCACCTGACTGCCGAAATCGAGGATGACGACGGTGTCATGCACGGGTTTTGCTTCGGAGATGGCGGCTTTGGCAGGGCTCAAGGACATGGGGGGAAATCTCCAAACGGGTGCAGCGCAGCTATCATTAAAAATAGCGCGCGTTGCCGTCAATTGATTCGGGCATTTCTATCCATAAAGCGGAATTTAAACCAGCAAAATCAGCCGTGCTTTTCGCGCTCGCTCAACAGCCGCAGCGCAAAGAAGGCAAGCGCCGCCAGCAGGATGACCAGAACCCCGATGCGGAGGGCAGAAGGCGCCTGCAGCGCGCCGCCTTGCGTGAAGTCGACTGTATCGACAATCACCGACAGCGTGCTGATCAGCGTGAAGGCGAGCATGAAGACGCCGAGCCGCTTGTTTTGCAGGTGGGATAAATTGTCGCGGATGCGGTTGTAGATTTTTTCCACAAGGTCGAGCTTGGTGTTGAGGTTGTCGAAACGGTCGCGCGTGTGCCAGGCTTTTTCCAGCGCGTGCCAGATTTTCAAGCCTTGCGGGTCAAGGCTGTTGTCAAAATCATCATAGATGGACTTGAACAGCGTGACCTTTGACTGGTATTCCACAATCAGTTGCGACTGCCGCTCCAGCAGGTTCATGTCTTTCGAATGCTTTTGGCGGTCGAGGTCGTTGCTCAAGTAAAACAAGTCGCGGTCGATATCTTCCGCCGAGACGTAGAAAATATTCTGCGCCCGGATCATGCTGGCAAGCGTATTGGTGTCATCAAGCTTGGTGCGGGTGACATCAAACGTGGCAACAGAGCTGCCGTTGCCGGGGTAAAAAGCAACGCCCGCGACAATCGACATATCCTCCAGCAAATTCGCCTGTTCGCTGTAGACGAGGGAGCGGGAGGAATCGCGTTTTTCGTTGAATTCGGCGGTGGTATCGCAGGCAACAGCGTAAATGCGGTGCACCCAGAACAAATCGCCCATGCCGGTCGCAAGGCAGCTGTTGGCCCAGTAACCGTTTTTATGCAGCGCACCGTGGAAGCTAGCCACCACATAATCGGGCTTCAGCGCCGCCAGCACCTGCTCGAAGGTTTCCATGTACAAGGCCTTGTACTGGTTGAGCGCGGAGCCGGCGTTTTCTGCCGACTGTCGGTATTCATCCAGCGTCAGGTCATGCAGCGCCTCAAGTTCACCCTTGAAGGTGACGGAGCCATAACCCATGTCGTAGAGCCGCACATCTATCGCGGCAATGTGGAATATGACGGAGCCGTTATAGGTGATGGTATCGGGTAGGCGTAAATTCTTCAAAGCCACCGCCAGCGCATCGCCCGTCAGCAGGCGACCGGCGAAATAGCCCGGCACAATCGTGCGGCCCCGCCTTGTATCCACATCAATCTGCATGCCGTTGCTGCGCGCCGTAATGCCGGGGGGGTACCAGTCATGCCCCAGCTTTTCCACCAGCTCCGCCTGATAGGCCGAATAACCGGCCGAGAGCAGCGCCCGCGCATCGATGATAAGGCCGGAGCGCATGGGCCCGTTATAGGCCATGGCGCGGCGCTGGTTTTTGGCAAGAAAGGCGGTCATGAAAGGGCTGTTCCGGTTGGCGTCAGTTACCGGCTGATTTTATCGGGGATGGGGCGGGTTGTCAGGATTATTTTTCTGGGTTCGCGTCTGTGGCATTGATGTTTTCAATAACGCGGGAGGGTTTTTCAAGCCCATGGCTGACGCGCAGCAATTGCAGCTCCCGCGCCTCCGCCGAGGTCAGGGCGCGCGGGCCGATTTTGTCCAGATACGCCTTTACGGGGTCGGTCATGGCTTGTGGCCACCGGAGGGTTTAAAATCGTGGCGCGCGGGTTTGATTTTTACGGGCGTTGGCGTCACCGTCTGCGCCGGTGCCTTCTGGAAGTAGCTGGCGACCTCCATCAAGCCGCCGCTTTGCGCGTATTCGTCAAACTGCTGGGTGAACAGGCGCATCGCGCGGTCCTGCCGCACCTGCCAGAGCGCAACGGTCGCGGCATCGGGCTTCCGCGCCTGTTTCGCCTTGGCGATTTCATCTGCCGCATGCACCGCCTTCATTTTGAACTGGACGAGGCTGTTAACCTCGGGCGCCATATCGTCCGTCGCCTCCACGGGCAGGCGGCGGAAAATAGCAACCGTCTGGCGCTCCTGCAGCGTCGGCAGGCTGGCAGCGGCTTTGTCGTTGAAAATGGCGGAGAGTGGTTGGGCTTTGTCTTCGGCAACTTTCGTCACAAAGTTGCGCACAATCACTTCGCGGCGGGCCATTTCAAGGCGGCTTTCGCACATCTGGCGCAATTCATCGACGAAGATGTGGCCCTTTGTCACCTGCGGCGAAATATGGCCCTGAATGGTGGCGACCTTGATGCCGTCAACCTGTCCAGTCACCGTTGTGCCATGCGCAGACATTTCGCGGATTTTCGGGTCCTTGATATCGGCAAAAGTTTTTAAACCATCGTCATTCAAATGCTGCTGCAGCTGGCGGTCAACCTTGACGCCGTTGTCGGTCAGGAAGGCGGCGATGCCGGTATTATTCAGCGCCTCCACCCGCGCAACAATTTCTTCCTGCGCCTTTTTCAAATGGTGCTGGGAAATAAATTTCGTTTCGCCCGACGCATCGGTCAGGCCGGGGCGGATGACGGCGGTGAAGTTCGCGCCGCCATCATGCGCAATCAGCCAGGGCTTTGGCGGGCCTTCCGGCAACCCTGCGGCGGCGAAAGACTGGTCGATGATTTCCGTCATGTGGCGCAACACAAGATCGGTATAATGGTGGCCGAGCGCGTTGTTAAGCCCCGCAAGGTTGTGGAACGATACCGACATGGCGAAAGGCACGCCAATATCCGCCTGCAGCATGCCTGCCTGCAGCAGCGCGTCGCGCACGGCGGGGTCTTTGGCGTCGAATTTTTTGGCGTAGGCGTTTATTTCGCGGGCATAGGCCTCAATCGTCGGTGCCACCACCTGCGGCATCAGCGCCTGCGCGGAAGGGTCGTGCGGGGTCAGAGCGGCAAGGCTTAATTCCAGCATATGCATGACAGCGCCGGAGGCGGTGAAGGCGTTTTTAGCTACATGCAGGCGGCGTTCGTGCAGCGTTGCCATCGGCTCCAGCGAAATATAGGCGGCGTCCTGCGCATCCATCTGCGGCGGCGCTTTTAAAACCTGCGGGCGGTTCGGGCCATAGTCCGCAAACACCTTGTCGACATAGCCGAGGAAACCATGGCTGCCCTGCGGCAGGTCGGCGTTATAGGCCGGATTGGCGGCATGAAGTTTTTCCGCCGCGCGTTTTGCGCCTTCGGCGTACCGCTGCTGCTGGCCTTCTATAAAGCTTTCCTGCGTTTCACCGGGCGCGACGATAAGGTCGCCGAAAATCAGCTGCGCCCTTGTTGTGGCGGCATGCATCTCCGCATCGATTTGCCCGAGGCGGACAAGGCCCAGCTCATCCTTGGCGTACTTGATGCGCCCGTCCAGCTCCTGAATCAGCTGGTGCGGGTTTTTAATCGTGCCCATGTCCTGAATGGTCAGCGCCGCGCCAAAGCCGTTGCGGGCGGGGTTTAAGGGGTCTTTATTATGCGGGTGGTCCTGCAGCCCCATGCCGGCGATGTGCATTTCAATGTCGGCGTGCAGCCTGTCCGTCAAACCGCGAATGACGCGTGAATCCTCAAGCCCCGTGACGAGAATGCGCAGCTCGTCCCCGCCGGTGCGGATGGGCAATATGCGCGCGCCTTCCGGCAGTGTCTTCTTTAAGGTATCCACCATGGAGGCGCACAGCACGCCCATGGCAAGGTTGGTATATTTGCGCTCTTCGCGGTCGGGCAAATCATCCGGCGCAATGCCGCGCTCCGCCGCCAGCATGCGGCGGAAGAAATCATTCGTGCCCGCCATGTTGGAAAAATCAACCTCCACCATGGCCATGGGCTGGTGCGTTTCAAGCGCGTATAAATGCGCAAGGCCTGTCGCGCTATAGGCGTGTTCCTTGCTTAAAAATCCGGTGATGGGGTCTGGCGCGTTGCGCGATAATTCCGCCTGGTGCAAAAAGTCGTGAATTTCTTTTGGCGCGCCGGGGGTATATTTTTCAATCAGCGCGGCTTGTGTTTCCGCTGGCGTCAAAAATCCGCGCGTCTGCCAGAGGTGGCGCACATCATCCAGCACCTGTTGCGTCATTTCCGGCAGATGTTCCCAGCCGGCATCGGGCGCGGATTTGATGCGCTGTTCCCGCGTTTTTCCGACCAGCACAAACTGGTTCAGAAAACGCGCGACCTCATCCCCTTCGAAAACGGCGTTCAGCAGTTTTTCGGGTTTTTGGGCGCTGGTGGATTTCAGCTCAGGAGCCATTATGTTTCCGGCAATATCTTTGAAAAGGCTGGATAAATATTCTTTTCACGCATGGCCGATTATACGACAGGAGGATTAATTATTTCCTTAATAAAAGGAATTTATGTAAGCATATGATTTGGCTGGCTATTTGGGCGGTGGATAGAGCTTTGCGCCGGGGATTTTGTTCAGCTTACCGCCCAGCCCGCGCACCGTGGCAAGGCCGGCATAAACGAATTCCGGCGGCAGCTCCAACTCCCGCGCAAAGGCGCGGAAGTCATCCACCTGTTTTTGCTCGGTACGGAAGGCCGTGGTTTTGAGGCCGAAGGCGATCAGGTAGGAGGGAAACTCCGGCAGGTATTTGACATTCTTTTTCGCGACATAAATCTGCTTCACGCATTTATGCTGCGCGGCAGTGCCGGCAATAAATTCAAGCTGTTCGCGTGGCAGGTCTGCCGCTTCAAATTCATCGCTCTCCAGCACCAGCGCGCGCTCGTCCGCCGCCGCCTGCCGTTCATATTCCCAGGCGGAAATTTTATCGGTATAGGGTTTGGCGGCGTCCTGCCGCTTTATTTTGGCGTAATGGGCTATGATATGGCGGCACACATTGGGC
>JBBQWK010000114.1:0-5968 GCA_038210695.1 Alphaproteobacteria bacterium | reverse complement strand
GTCTGGTCGGCCATCGGCCTTTCCGTCATGCTGATGGTCGGGCGCGAGAATTTCGCGGCTTTCCGTGCCGGCGCGCATGAGATGGACACGCATTTCGCCACCGCGCCGCTGGAGCACAACGCGCCCGTGCTGCTGGCCCTGATCGGCCTGTGGTATCGCAATTTCCTGCATTACCCCTCCTATGCCGTCATCCCCTATCATGCCTGTCTTGGCCGCCTGCCGGCGTTTTTGCAGCAGCTGGATATGGAGAGCAATGGCAAATCCGTGACCCGCAAGGGCGACCGCGTTTCCGCGCCGACGGGGCCGATGATTTTCGGCGAGCCCGGCACCGATGCGCAGCACAGCTTCTTCCAGTGGCTGCACCAGAGCCCCGATACCGTGCCGGTTGATTTTATCGCCGCGGTCAAAACGCCCTTCGGCAATGACGACCAGCAAGTCATGCTGCTCGCCAACTTCCTTGCGCAGACGGAAGCGCTGATGGCCGGCAAGCAGAACGAGACGGAACCTCACCGCAATTTTGCCGGCAACAAGCCGACGACGACGATTCTGCTGGACGCGCTAAACCCCAAAACCCTCGGCATGCTGCTGGCGCTCTACGAGCACAAAGTTTTTGTGCAGGGCAGCATCTGGAGCATCAACAGTTTCGACCAGTGGGGCGTGGAGCTTGGCAAAGTTCTCGCCAAAGCCCTTGAAACCGAGTTGAAGTCCGGCACGCCCGCCGCGCATGACGGCTCGACCCTTGGCCTGCTTGACTATATCGCGCGCAAGAAAGTTTGAATTTTCCGGAAAACGAATAGGCAATTGCCTTCACTTCTCCAATCTTTGATAATCCGAAGCATCTGACAGTTTCGAATTTTTTCAAGGAGGATTCCTGCAATGGGAATGGGCCGCTCTATCCGCAATCTTGCCAATAAATTTTTCGGCAAACCCGCAAACGATAACGACCGCCTCAAGTTCGAAATCACGCCCAAGCAGCAGCACCGCGCGCTCGATGCGCCGGTCGACAACAGCGTCGTTGAAATGCTGCATGGCCGCCCTGTGTCGGACCCGTTCCGCCCGCTGGAAAATCTGGATGCACCGGAAACCGCGGCCTGGGCGCAGCGCGAAAACAAAAAGTTCGCCGACTTTATTCTCGGCAATGACGACAGCATCGCCTCCGCCACCAAATTCATGACCGCCGCGCTTGATTACGACAGCGCCAGCCTGCCCGCCCGCTACGGCAAAGTTTATTTCCGCACGTTCCAGAAGGCGCTTGCCGCGCAAGGCGTGGTGCAAACCGCCGCCAGCGATGCGGGCCCTTGGGAAACTATCCTTGACCCCAACACCTTAAGCAAAGACGGCACCGTCGCGCTTTCGGGCTGGAGCCCCAGCGCGGATGGCAAGCGCATTGTCTATTTCACGTCGGAAGCCGGCAGCGATGCGCAGATTCTGCGCATTCTGGACGTCGAAAAAAAGCAGGATATGGCGGATAAGATCGAAAATTGCCGCTTCACCAGCGTGTTGTGGGACAAAGGCAGCCACGACAGCTTCCAGTACACCTACCCGACGCATGACGGCACCCGCCGCAAGATGATCATGCACCACACCATCGGCGATGACGTGACGGCAGATAAAAAAGTTTTCGTGTCGCCGCATGACGATTCCTTCGTCTCCCCCTCCCGCCTTGCGACCAACAAATACGAATACATCTGGCATTCCATCGGCACGGATAAAAATTCCGGCTTGTTCTTCCGCCCCGCCGGCAGCACGGATGAATATAAAGAGCTGATCGCGCCGAAGGTTTCAACAATTGTGCCCGTCTTTGAATTCGACGATGGTAGCATTCTGGCCGTTACCACCAAGGGCGCGCCGCGCGGCAAGCTGGTGCGCTTTGACCCCCGCGATGCGGATGAGGCCAAATGGACAACGGTTATTCCGGAGCATGAAACCGATCTTCTCGAATCCGCCATGATGCACAAGGGCAAGCTGTTCACCTTCTACGGCCATGACACGGCGGATGCCGTGCGTGTTTTCACGCCGGAAGGCGCACATCTGCACGATATGCCGTTGCCGCTTCAGTCGGTCGCGGGCTATGCGCGCATTCATCCGGAAGATGAAAAATTCACCTTGAAAATTTCCAGCTTTCAGACGCCCGGCGATACCTATACCTACGACATCAACACCAACAAGCTGGACTTCGTTGCCAAAAGCGCAGCGCCGTTTGATTTGAACGACTGCATTGTGAAGCGCAAATTCGCGACGTCGAAAGACGGCACGAAAGTTCCCTATACCGTCATCCGCCACCCCGATACGGAGATTGACGGCACGGCGCTGACCAAACTGTACGGCTACGGCGGCTTCAACATTCCCCTCGGCCCCGGCTTTTCATCGGGCGTTGCGCATTTCGTGCGCGCCGGTGGCATTTACGTGCAGGCCAACCTGCGCGGCGGCGGCGAGTTCGGCGAGAAGTGGTATGACGAAGGCCGCGGCGAGAACAAGCAAAACGTGTTTGACGATTTTGCCGCAATTGCGGAAGATTTAATTGCGCAAAAATACACCTCCGAAAAACGCCTTGTCATCAACGGCGGCTCCAACGGCGGCCTTCTCACCTCTGCCACCATGCTGCAGCGGCCGGAGCTGTTCGGCGCGGTGATTACCGAAGTTGCAGTGACGGATATGTTCCGCTTCCATCTTGCGACTTATGGCTCGTCATGGAAATCGGACTACGGCGATCCCGGCATTCAGAAAGACTTCAACACCGCCGCCGCCTATTCGCCGCTGCACAACGTGAAGCCGAATGCCAAGTACCCGCCGCATCTTATTAAAACGGCGGACCATGATGACCGCGTGGTGCCCTGGCATTCCTTCAAGCTGGCGGCAACGCTGCAGGCGCGCTCCAACCCCGACAACCTGACTCTTATGCGTATCGAAGAAAAGGCGGGTCATGGCGCGGGCAAGCCGACGGCGAAATACATTCAGGATTACGCCGAAACTTTCGCCTTTATCGAGAAAGCGGTTGGCCCTGCCGACCAGAAAGCGTATAAGGCAAAGCTTGCGGCGGAAAAGAAAAAGCCCTGCAAGTTCAAATGCCACCGGAAACACCATTAATGTCCAATGTCGTCGTCTTCTACGATACCGAATTCACCACCTGGGAAGGCGCGATGGACAATGACTGGGGCGGCCCCGGCCAGTACCGTGAAATGGTGCAGATCGGCGCTGTGCGTTTTGACCTTGATAGGCTGATGGAGAAGGAAGAATTCCTCGTCCTCATCAAGCCGGTAAAAAACCCGGTGGTGAGCGATTTCTTCACCCGGCTGACGGGCATCAAGCAGGCGGAGATTGATAAGGACGGCTTGAATTTCTCCGATGCCTACCGTGCCTTTCGCAAATTCCTCGGCTCGGACGCAACCTGCTGCTACGGCTGGGATGCGCGGGTGATGCGTGAAAACCTCGGCTTCAACAATATGCCGAACGCGGAGGCTGAATTTGACAGCGCGAACATCGGCCCTTGGTTCAAGGATGTCGGCAAGCCCTATGGCGTGCATGACAAAACCAATTCAGGTAAACTTGCCTCCACCGTCGGCGCGGAAATAAAATCCATTCAGGAACACAACGCCTTGCACGACTCCCGCTCTATCGCCGCCGCCTACCGCTTCCTTATTCAAAAGGGCGCGAAAGACTTTTTCCCCCAGCGCCGCAAGGCGGTTTGACGCGCATCATGCCGGACTCACGCAACCTTCTCACCGGTATCGCCGCCGGAATCGTTACAGGCATGCTCTGGGGCATTGTGTTTGTGGTGCCGCAGATTTTGCCGGATTACTCACCGCTGGAGTTATCGCTGGGCCGTTACTTTTTCTTCGCTCTTGCCAGCTGCGCGACGCTGAAGACAACATGGCGGCACTGGCAAAGCTTCAGCGCGCGCGATAAATGGCAGGTCTTCTGGCTCTCGGCCAGCGGCTTCTGGCTTTATACAATTTTGCTGTTCTGGGCGGTCAATGCGGCGGGCGGCATTTTAACGACGCTGGTGATCGGCCTGCTGCCCATTACCATTCCGCTGGCCGCAAAGCGCGGCACCAAGCCTGCGCCGCTATTCCTGCTCGGCCTTGGCATTATTCTGGCGGGTCTTGGCGTGCTGGAGGCGGTGCCGCTGTTTAAGGGCACAAGCGCAACGCCGCTGATAGGCTGGATACCCCTGCTCTCCTGCCTTGTCCTCTGGACATGGTTTGGCCTTCGCAACACGGACTTTGTGCAAAAACACCCGGAGGCCAAGGTCAGCCTGACAAACCTGATGGGCCTGTCGTCCTTCGTTATTCTCGCGGTGCTTTGCGCCTTTGTGGTTGATCTGCCGGCGCTGCTGCACCACGCGCATCTTGGCGCATTCCTGTTCTGGTCGGCGGTGATCGGTTTTGGCTCCAGCTGGCTGGCTAACTGGTTTTGGAATATCTGCTCCGGCCTTGTGCCCGCCACCATCTCCGGCCCGCTGGTGGTGGCGGAGACGACGTTTGGGCTTATCTACACCTTTATTTTCCAGCAGCGCCTGCCGATGCCGGCAGAAGTTGCGGCGATTTGCCTTTTCGCCCTCGGCGTCAGCCTTGCGCTTCACGCTGAAATCAAAGGCAAATCCTGACCCGTTGACAGGATTATGCAATCCGCTATGCTGCGGCGAATTCAAAATTTAAAGGCATATCACCATGGTCTGGCCCTTCAGCGGCAAGAAAGCCAAATCCGGCTTTGAAAAAATGCAGGAGCGCGACCAGATGTTGAAAGACATCCAGAAGGACGCGCGCGACGGTAACAGCCTCGGGCTATATTCACGCCTCAACAATCTTGTCTCCGCCGGCTTCCTTGAGGATTCCGTCAGCTGGCAGGTGCTGGGCGGCGTGGTGGATATTCTGGCGCAACCGCAGCCGCGCGAAGGGCTCGCGGTTGTCATCTGGCTTCTGCCGCGCGCAGAAGCGGAAGAAACGAAGCGCGCGATTGCCGACAAAGCTTTCAGCCTGATTGAAAAAACAAAATCGACCGACCCGCAAGTGATTGCCACCGCCGCCATGACCTGCCTTGTGATTACAACCGCCATGCCCGCCGGCAGCGACGGGGAGAAAAAAGCCCGCGCGCTGTGGCACCAGTCGGTCGACAAACTTGCGAAAACCGGCAGCGGCGTTAATTTCGCCTTTGCTGCTGCCAGTAACGCCATTCTTTCCCGTGAATCCAATTCACCTCTAAAGGCCGAAGCCTTGAAAAAATGGGAAGAGATTGTGGTGGGCCTTGCGAAGGAAAATAAACCCGCAGCGCTGGCGGAAGCCGCGCGCGTTGCCGCCGGTTACACGAACTTCGGCATGGATGCTCTGCCCTTCCGGCAGAAGGCCATCCAGATACTTTACGGGCTTCCGCGCTAGGGTTTACTTGTCGTCGCTCATGCGCAGCGCCTCGATAAAGGCGGACTGCGGAATATCGACGTTGCCGTACTGGCGCATCTTCTTCTTGCCCTCTTTTTGCTTGTCGAGGAGCTTGCGCTTGCGGCTGATGTCGCCGCCGTAGCATTTGGCGGTAACGTCTTTGCGCATGGCGGAAATATCTTCCCGCGCCACAATCTTGCCGCCGATAGATGCCTGCACGGCAATCTTGAACAGCTGGCGGGGGATAAGGTCCTTCAAACGCTCGCACAGCATGCGGCCGCGGCGCTCCGCCTGACCGCGGTGGACGATCATCGACAGCGCATCCAGCGGATCGCCGTTGACGAGGATGTTCATGCGCACAAGGTCGCCTTCCGTAAAGCCGTCCAGCACGTAATCCATGGAGGCATAGCCGCGGCTGATGGATTTGAGGCGGTCATAGAAATCGAACACCACTTCGTTCAGCGGCAGGCGGTAAATCGCCATGGCGCGAGAGCCGACCCAGGTCAGCTCGACCTGCGATCCGCGGCGCTCCTGACAAAGCGTCAGAATGCTGCCGAGGTATTCATCGGGCACGAAAATGGTGGCTTTAATCC
>JBBQWK010000113.1:0-6090 GCA_038210695.1 Alphaproteobacteria bacterium | reverse complement strand
TCGCGCCGGTGTTGACGGTAGAATTAACGGTCGAGTCAACCGTCGAGGTCGCGCCGGTGACGGAGGTCGTGGCGTTCAGGCCGAGGGCATGCGCGGGCGTTGCGGCGACGAGCGCCATGGCGCAGACGCCAAGGAAAAGAGAGGTGCGGATCATGTTAAAGCTCCAGTTTGGCGCCGGTTGCGGCGCGGTTAAAGCGGAAGAAACTGGCAAACGGCCCGCTGCGTTTTTTGTTCCAAAAATAAACCCGGCCGCCTCCTGAAGAAGCGGCCGGGTATAGCAGGGAAGACTTGTTAACGCAGCGCGTCAATAATATCGTCGATCACGCCATTGTCGCGGCGCACCAGCACATACTGGTTGTCAGCGCGGTACCAGCGATAGCCTTGCGGCGGGCGGCGCAGGTTATAGGTGTTGTAGTCTTCTACGATATACTGGTTGCTGTAGTAGGGGCTGTTGAAACGCTCCCCGCGGATCCAGTTGGCTCTCGCTTCTGCACGCGCGTTGGCGCGTTCTTCAGCGCGGATCTCGGCTTCACGTTCTTCGGCGCGTTGCTCGGCGCGAATTTCGGCTTCGCGCTGGTAACGGTAATCGCGGCCATCATCCCAATGGTGATGCCAGTCCGCCAAAGCCGCGGTGCTACCAAGCATCGAGAGGGCGAAAACGCCGCCAAAAATTTGCGATTTATCCATCGTGTTTCTCCTTTAATGCGGTCATAAAAACTTGTTGATGTGCCTACGCTTGCCGGCAGCGGCTTGTTCCAAAGAAAAAGCCCGGTATCGCAACTCGCGATACCGGGCTTTTAAAACAAGTGGCTTATTTCAGCGCGTCGATGATGTCGCTGATCACGCCGTTGTCGCGGCGGACGAGCACATACTGGTCATCCGAGCGGTACCAGCGGTAGCCATGCGGCGGCTTGCGCAGGTGATAGGTGCGATAGTTGGAAACGTAGTATTTGCTGGTCATGTAATGGTGGTCAAAGCGGTGACCTTTCACCCAACGGTCGTGGGCACGTTGTTCAGCGCGGGCTTCGTTGGCGGCATGGGCTTCTGCAGCACGTTCCTGGCCGTGGTTTTTGTAGCCATCATGGTCATGATCCCAATGGTCGTCCGAGCGTTCTTGATGGTTTTTGTAGCCGTCATGGTCATGGTCGCCATGGTCGTCTGCCAGAGCAGCCGAGCTGCCCATCAGTACCAGCGCGAGAGCAGCGCCAAGGATTTTGGATCCGGTCATCGTTATCTCCTGAAAAAATTGAATCTAGTGTTACGTCACGCTAACGCCCCGTATCCCGTTCAGTTCATAGAAAAACCCGCGTCCTTTCCAGAACGCGGGTTTAATTGGAAGGTAAAATCAGCGAATGCCGCAGACGCCGACCATATAGGCGTAATCGCGGGCCTGCGCTTCGATCAGGCGCTGTTCCTGCATGGCGGATTTGAAGCTGTCTTTCAGCGCTTTGGCAAAGCGGGGAGATTTTTCAAGGTTGACGGCGTTACTGGCGCCCAGCTGGATCAGCTGGTCGCGGATTTTATCATCCGCTGCCGAACGTTTCGTCACCGCATCTTCATGCTGGTAATAATGGCGGATGCCTTCGGATACGCCGCCGATAATCAACGCGGCGCCAGCCAGAACCGGCAGGACGGGGACAGAGACAATGCCGGCGATACCGGTGACAACGCCCAGAAGGCCAAGCCCGACGGCGGTGATGGAGAACAGGCTCTTGTCGTTTTCCGATTCAATAATTTTGGTCAGTTTCGCATCGGCTGTGTCGCGCAGGGTCAACAGCTGTTCGGCGCGCTCCGTTGCATCCGGCACTTTTGCCGCTTTGTTGAAGGAAGCCATGATGCCGTCATAGACGGGGTTCAGGACGCGGGCGGCGAAGTCAAACATGAGGCGCTCCATTGTTCGCTTGTGAAATCGGGTTCGCGGAAAATCTGGGGTACATATGTAATTTATGAAAATCTATAAAACTTCGCATGAAATAGCAAGCGGCGATTTTTAAACACCTGAAAAGTATGGTTAAATCGAGGCTTGCGGCCTTACGTAAACTTGCGGCATAATCATCGAAACAACATCGAAAGCCGTAAAAAACGCATGGACGTGAGTATTCGCCATGACAGCGCCGCCGCCGCCAAAAAGGGCCTCCGCGCCGCCTTTAAAAAGGCCATTTCGCCCAAAGCGCCCTGGTATGTGCGCGTGGCGCGAACGTTGTTATTGGCGCTAACGCTTTATCCTGCCGTGGAGCTTGGCGCCATGCCGCATCTGCCCGGCCGCCCGCTGACAGGCGGGGAGCGCACGGAGCTGAGACAGGTTTTCAAAAACGCCGTCGATACCGGTGAAATGCGTATACACCATTCTGCCTTTATGGACCGCCTCACCAATCCGCTGGGCGACAGCAGCGCCAATGTCACGTTGGGGCATACGCGCGGCAGCACCATCATCACCAATTCAATGACCTACCAGAAAGACTATTGCGCGCCGAATGTGGATGATATGTCGCGGGAGGTTTTCCTGCATGAATCCGTGCACGTCTGGCAGCACCAGAGCTGCCCGCTGGATATGGCGATCGCCGTGATGCGACAGGGGCTGAAGCGTCAGGGCGGGCTCGAGGGCTATTACGAATACAAACTGGCGAAGGGCAAAGACCTGCTCGATTTTAATATCGAGCAACAGGCGGTGATCATCACCGACTATTACCTGCATATAAAAAAGGGCGATGCGCCGGAATACTGCCAGAACGCCGAAACCGGCACGGCGCTGGAGGGGCTTTATACCTGCACCCTCGCCAAATTCACCGCCAACCCCGCCTATTTGCGCAACAGCCCGAAACCATTGCGTTAATCGGTAAAACGGCACGCTAAATTTATTCTTTTTCAGGGCAATCCGCGGGAGTGATATACTCGTATAAGGATTAGAAACGGGGTGCCTTTGTCTTGGGCCCCGAAAACGTATGGGAGTGCCAGAATGGACTTCGAAAAATTCACCGAACGCGCCAAGGGCGTGGTGCAGCAGGCGCAAACCCTTGCGCTGCGCAACAATCACCAGTTTTTACAGCCAGAGCATTTGCTGAAATGCCTGCTTGATGACGACAGCAACGTCGTCAAAAACCTTATCCGCTCCGCCGGCGGCAAGCCTGAACAGCTTGTCACCGCGCTGGAAGAAGGCCTTGCGGGCATGCCTTCCGTTCAGGGCAGCGGCTCCGGCGGCCTCCACATGTCGCCGAACCTTGCCAAAGTTCTCGATCAGGCAGAGCAGGTCACCAAAAAATCCGGCGATAAATTCGTGACGCTGGAGCGGTTGCTGCAGGGCGTGACGCTGGTGCCGCAGACGGATGCCGCGAAGCTGCTGCTGAAAGCCGGCGTCAAGCCGGAGGCGCTGAACAAGGCCATCAACACCGTGCGCAAAGGCCGCACGGCGGACAGCGCATCATCGGAAGACCAGTTCGAGGCGCTCAAAAAATATACCCGTGATTTAACCGAGGCGGCACGGCAGGGCAAGCTCGACCCCGTGATCGGCCGCGATGAAGAAATCCGCCGCACGATTCAGGTGCTGTCACGCCGTACCAAAAACAACCCCGTGCTGATCGGCGAACCCGGCGTCGGCAAAACCGCGATTGCCGAAGGTCTGGCGACCCGCATCATTAACGGCGATGTGCCCGAAAGTTTGAAGGACAAACGCCTTCTGTCGCTCGACCTTGCCGCCATGATCGCCGGCGCGAAATATCGCGGCGAATTTGAGGAACGCCTGAAAGCCGTGCTGGAGGAAATCCGCGCTGCTGCCGGCGAAGTTATCGTATTCCTTGATGAGTTGCATACGCTTGTCGGTGCCGGCAAGGCCGAAGGCGCGATGGACGCGGGGCAGATGCTGAAGCCTGCACTGGCGCGCGGCGAGCTGCACATGGTTGGCGCAACCACGCTGGAAGAATACCGCAAGCACATCGAAAAAGATGCCGCGCTGGAGCGCCGCTTCCAGCCCGTGATGGTCAAGGAACCGACGGTCGAGGATACAATCTCGATTTTGCGGGGCCTTAAAGAGAAGTATGAAATGCACCATGGGGTGCGCATTACCGATAGCGCGATTGTCGCCGCCGCCACCATGTCCAACCGCTATATCTCCGACCGTTTCCTGCCCGACAAGGCGATTGACCTGATCGACGAGGCATCATCGCGCCTGCGCATGGAGGTTGATTCCAAGCCCGAAGAGCTGGACGAGATTGACCGCCGCATCATCCAGATGAAGATCGAGCGCGAAGCGCTGCTGAAGGAAAAAACCGACAAGGCGACGGTTGACCGTCTGGCGCATCTGGAAGAAGACCTGCAGGAGCTGGAAAAGCAATCTGCTGAAATTGAATCGAAGTGGACGTCGGAGAAGGAAAAACTTAACTCCGGCCAGAAAATTCAGGAAGACCTTGAAAAAGCGCGTATCGAGCTGGAGCAGATGCACCGCACCGGCAACTGGACGCGGGCGGGGGAGCTGACCTATTCCGTCATCCCGGGGCTGGAAGCGCAGCTGGCTGAATCATCGAAGGGCGCGGAAAACGCCATGATCAACGAAGAAGTGCGCGATGAAGATATCGCCGCTGTCGTCAGCCGCTGGACAGGTATTCCGGTTGATAAAATGATGCAGGGCGAGCGCGACCGTTTGATGAAAATGGAAGAGCATCTGCAAAAGCGCGTCGTCGGCCAGAAAGATGCTGTCGCCGCCGTCGCCAATGCCGTGCGCCGTTCGCGCGCGGGCTTGCAGCGCAAGAACCAGCCCATCGGCACCTTCCTGTTCCTCGGCCCCACCGGCGTTGGCAAGACCGAATTGACGAAAGCGCTGGCCGAATTCCTGTTCGACGATGAAGCCGCCATGGTGCGCCTTGATATGTCGGAATACATGGAAAAACATTCGGTTTCCCGCATGATCGGCGCGCCCCCCGGCTATGTCGGCTACGATCAGGGCGGCGCCTTGACGGAAGCTGTGCGCCGCAGGCCGTATCAGGTTGTGCTGTTCGACGAAGTCGAAAAAGCGCACCCCGATGTATTCAACATTCTGCTGCAGGTGTTCGATGATGGCCGGTTGACGGACGGGCAGGGGCGCGTGGTGGATTTTTCCAACACCGTCCTTATCATGACCTCCAACCTCGGCTCCGAATTCCTTGTCGAGCTGAAGGACGGCGAGGAAGTGGAAGATGCGCGGCAGGCCGTGATGGGCGTGGTGCGGAAAGCCTTCCGTCCTGAATTCCTCAACCGTATCGATGAAATCCTGCTCTTCCGCCGCCTCAGCCGCGACATGATGGTGAATATCGTCGATATCCAGCTGGCGGGTTTGGAACAGATGCTGGCCGAGCGCCAGATCACGCTGAACCTTGACGACAAGGCGAAGAAGATGCTGGCCGATACCGGCTATGACCCGATTTACGGCGCAAGGCCGCTGAAGCGCGTCATCCAGAAAGACCTGCAAAACCCGCTTGCGAATTTGATTATCGAGGGCAAGGTGCTGGATGACAGCGTGGTGAACGTGACGGCCGAAAAACAGGGCCTGCTCATCTCCACATCGCCAAAGCCCGAAAAAGGCGCGAAGGCCAAGGGCGCAGCGGCTTAATCCCGCCGAAGAACCGCCACAAAACCCTGCCAGCGGGCGTTGAAGCCGAGGCGGGTGTAAAGCTCGATCGCGCGGGTGTTTTCGGACATGACATGCAGGAACGGTGTTTCACCGCGTTTTAAAATGCCGTCAATTACAAGGCGCATACAGCTACCTGCGTAACCTTTGCCGAGATGGTCGGCATGTGTGCAGACAGCGCTAACCTCCGTATACCCCGGCAGTTTCATGCGCTCCCCCGCCATGGCGACGAGTTTGCCGTTGATGCGGACGCCAAAAAACTGCCCTAATTCCTGCGTGCGCGGCCCGAAGGGGCCGGGCTTAACTTTCGTTGCCAGCGCCAGCATTTCTGCCGCATCGGCTGCGGAAAGCGGTTGTGCATCAGACGGCGCGAGATCAATTTGCTTTGGGGAGAGAATCATCTGCGTCAGCGGTGGGCCCGCAACAACGCTCCAGCCGGCACGCGCCACATGCTGATCTTTCAAAAATAATCCCACTGTGCCGCCGGTGCCGGC
>JBBQWK010000112.1:0-6131 GCA_038210695.1 Alphaproteobacteria bacterium | reverse complement strand
GGACGTTTCTGCGTACCGACGCCGCGCGGGGTTTCAAAGGCCTTGAGTCTGATGGAGCCGCAGACGCCGGAAGACCAATGCACATCTTTGCGCGATTGCGTGCGTCACCTGCTGGTTGATTTCACTGCCGCAGGCCGTGAAGAAAAAAGCCAGCCTGCCGGCATTGCCGCCTTTATGGGCCTTCTGAACATTACAGATGTGCCAAGGGCGAATGATGAAAACGCCGGCTGGCCGTGGACGCCGGTTATTCTGGCGGCCCTGGGCCGTGAAAATGAAAAGCCCGCGCGCGGGGAAATTCGCGCCGCCTTAAAAATCTGGGACAAACTGCCCGAATGGGCCGTGCATGCGCCGGAACCTGCAGCAGGGCATGTGGGCGTTGCGCCCGATGAAGCCGATGACCGGCTGACCAAATTGCTCCACCGCCACAAAAAAGAAGAACGGCCTGAGCAGAAAGATTACGCCCGCACCCTCGCCGCTGCCTTTGCGCCCTGCGATGAGGATGACACAACCCATGCCGTGCTGGCGGAGGCCGGTACCGGCACCGGCAAAACGCTCGGCTATCTCTCCCCCGCCACAGTCTGGGCGGAAAAAAACGGCGGGCCGGTCTGGGTTTCAACCTTCACGCGCAACCTGCAGCGGCAGGTGGATGCGGAGCTGGATAAGCTTTACGACGACCCCGTGATGAAGTCCCGCAAGGTCGTGACCCGCAAGGGCCGCGAAAATTACCTGTGCCTCCTGAACCTTGAAGACGCAGCACAAGCCCCGGGCGTGACCAGCAACGGCGTCAATGCAACTGCGCTGGGGCTCATGACGCGCTGGGCGGCGGTGACCTCGGACGGTGATCTGGCGGGCAAGGATTTCCCCGGCTGGCTGGTGAGCATTCTGGGCTGGAACCGGATTTACAATTTTGCCGACCGCCGCGGTGAATGCATTTACACGGCCTGCCCGCATTTCAACAAATGCTTTATTGAAAAAAGCATCCGCAAGGCAAAACGCGCCGATATCGTCATCGCCAACCACGCGCTGGTCATGCACCAGACAGCAAGCGCGGGTCCGGATGATGTTTTGCCCGGGCGCTATATTTTTGACGAGGGCCACCACCTGTTCGAAGCCGCCGACAGTGCCTTTGATGCGCAGCTGAACGGCACATGGACGGCGGATTTACGCCGCTGGCTGCTGGGCACCGAAACCGGACAGCGCACCCGCGCCCGCGGCATCAAGCGCCGGCTGGAAGATTTGGTGGCCGGCGATGAAGAAGCGCAGCGCCAGCTGGAAGATTTACTGGAGGCCGCCAAATGCCTGCCCGCGCCGCAATGGCGCCAGCGCATGGCGGAAGGCGTTCCGAAGGGCGCCTGCGAAAATTTTTTGACCCTGTGCAAAACGCAAGTTTATGCCCGCAACAAGGAACAGGGCGGTTTTTATTCGCTGGAGACGGAAACGCGGCCGCCGGTACCGAACTTCCTGGAAACCGCCGCCGCCCTGCAGCAGCGCCTGCGCGCTTTGCAGCGGCCGATGCTGGCGCTGATTAACGGGCTGCAGAAAAAACTGGAAGACGAAACAGAATCGCTCGACAGCGCGGCGCGGGAGCGCATCCACTTCGTCAAGGGCAGCCTTTACCGCCGCGCGCATTTTGAAGTCGGCGGCTGGATTGCCATGCTGCAATCACTGCAGGATGAACAGCCGGATGAAGCTTGCGTCGACTGGCTGGAGGTCGCACGCGAGGGTGGGCAGGATGCGGATGCCGGTTTCTACCGCTATTACATCGACCCCGCGAAAGTTTTTGCCGAACAGCTGAAACCCCATGCGCATGGCGTCATCATTACCTCCGCCACTTTGCGCGACGTATCGGAAGACGATACCGAAGGCTGGGCCAGCCCGAAAATCCGCACCGGTTTTGACGTGCTGACAAAGCCGCATGACACCGGCACCCTCTTCCACGTTAAATCACCCTTCGATTACGCCCAGCAAACGCGCGTGCTGGTGATTGGCGACGTCAAAAAAGACAACCCCGGCGAAGTGGCTGCCGCCTATCGCGCGCTGTTTCTGGCCTCCGGCGGCGGCGCGCTCGGCATTTTTACCTCCATCCAGCGCCTTCGCGCCGTGCACGGAAAAATTCTGCAGCCGCTGGAACAGGAAGGCCTGCATTTATACGCCCAGCACGTCGACCCGCTGGATACAGGCACACTGATTGATATTTTCCGCGAGGAAGAAAACGCCTGCCTGCTGGGGACCGATGCAACCCGTGACGGCATTGACGTGCCGGGCCGGTCCTTGCGCCTTGTGGTGTACGACCGGGTGCCTTGGCCGCGCCCCACCATTCTGCACAAGGCGCGCCGCAACCACTTCGGCAAAAGCCTTGATGATATGCTGACGCGCTTCAAGCTGAAGCAGGCTTATGGCCGCCTCATCCGCACCGCGAATGACAAGGGCGTTTTTGTGATGATGGATGGCGCCATGCCCACCCGCCTCGCCTCCGCCTTCCCCAATGGCGTCGAGGTGCAGCGCATCGGACTTAAGGAAGCGATCGAGCTGACGAAATCATTTCTGAAGGAATAGGAAAAGGCCTTAACCTTCCATCATCGCCTTTTTCGCGGCGGTGAGATGGATGCTGAATTCGTTTTCCAGCTGGTGGCTGGAAAATTCCTTGCCGCCGTCTTTCAGGTCTTTCTGCACCTTGGCAAGTACATCCTTGATGCCACCGGCTTCGAAATCCGCATCCAGCACGGCAAGGGCGTAGCTGTCGGCTTCCGCGCCTTTCAGGTTCAGCTGCACTGCCGTCCACTGGCCGAACAGCTTCACCGCCTTGGCCTGCACCTTGAAGCGCAGTTCTTCGTCATGGGCGAATTTGTTCTCGAATGCCGTTTCGCGGTCGCTGAATGATGCGGTCATGCTGCCCTCTTGCCTGTTGTCTCTATTGCCTTTGACTATACGGTATCATCGGCCTAGATCAGTTGGAAACAACTATAGAGATAACCGAATATGCCCGAAAAACAAGAAAAAAAGGCCACCAACTTCTGGAACGAGGGGCCGCAGGCGCTTGTCGATTTAACGGAAATCGCGTCAGGTATCAAATACCTCACCAAAAACCACCCTAAGCTGAAGGAAGCGCTGAAGCGCATCGGCAAGCTCGATTGGCGGCAGCAGCCTGCGGGGTTCGAGGGGCTGGTGTGCATCATCCTCGGCCAGCAGGTATCGGTCGCGGCGGCGCATGCCATGCGCAGCAAGCTGATTGCCAAAATAAAGCAGATCACGCCCCGCCGCTTTTTAACGCTGACGGAGGAAGACTTGCGCGCCTGCGGTTTTTCGCGCCAGAAAATCAATTACTGCCGCGATCTGGCGGAGCGGATTGTTGCCAAAAAGTTCAAGCCGGATGCTGTGGCCGAAATGAACGATGAAGACGCCATGGCCGCGCTGCTGGAGCTCAGGGGCATCGGCGTCTGGAGTGCGGAGATTTACCTGATGTTCTGCTTGGGACGGGCCGATGTCTGGCAAGCCGGCGATCTGGCGCTGCAATACGGCATTCAGCGGCTGCTGGGGCTGAAAGAAAAGCCGGATGCCGCTAAAACCCGCCAATTGGGTGATATTTTCGCCCCGCACCGCAGCGCCGCCGCGCTTATTGTGTGGCGCGCCTAACTAGGGATATACTGTGACCATGGCTGAAAAAACAAAAAAGATCATCACCGCGCTGAAACCCTCCCGCGAGGAGGCTGAAGCCGCCGTCAAAACCCTGATCCGCTGGATTGGCGAAAACCCGGAGCGCGAAGGCGTGACCGAAACGCCGCGCCGCGTCGTGAAAGCGTTTGAAGAATATTTCGCCGGCTACGGGCAGGACCCTGCCGTGATTTTGTCAAAGACCTTTGCCGAAACCGGCGGCTACACCGATGCCGTGCTGGTGAAGAACATCGAAATGGAATCGCGCTGCGAGCATCACCTCGCGCCCTTCATCGGCCATGCGCATGTCGCCTATATTCCGAATGGTCGCATTTTGGGCCTGTCGAAAATCGCAAGGCTGGTGGATGTATACGCCCGCCGCATGCAAACGCAGGAAAGACTGACGTCGGAAATTGCCGGCGCGCTTGAAAAATACCTGAAACCGAAAGGCATCGCCGTGTTTATCGAGGCGGAGCATTTCTGCATGAAAATGCGCGGCGTGCGCAAAGACAATGCCACCACCGTAACCACGCGCTTCCTCGGCGCCTACAAGTCCGACAAGGATTTGCGCGCGGAATTTTACCGCCAGATTAAAGGTTAAAGCGCTTAAGCCGTCAAATCGCGCTTTGCTTTCGGTGCGGCGTTGTTGTTGGCGGGGGCGCTGCCGGGTTTCTTCAGGACTTCCTTCACATCGTCGAGCGTCGGATAGGCGGCCTTGAAGATTTTGGCATCGCAATTGCCGGTCAGCAGCACATCCAGCAGGCGGCCCATATCGGCGCCCATTTTCTGGCCTTCATAGGCGTTCACCAGCACATTCGCAATATCTGCCGCGAAATCACGCAGCGAACCGGTGCCGAATTTAACGTCCATGAACTTGCCGCCGTTGTTCACCACCGCATCGCGCGATGACAGGAACAAATCCGCATCCGCTTTCGGGTTGCCGGTGAAGCCGTAGTCCTGCAGCACGCGTTCGAACTCGCGGGCCGCGGGGCCGTTCGGCACCAGCGCTGCGGTCATCAATACCGCCATGGCCGGCTGGTCGATGCCTGAATCCGCACCGCGGACTTCCAGGCGCTTGCCGACAACCGCGCCGGTTTCATCGCGCAGGTTGCAGACTTTGACGTCGTTATAGAGGAAGGTTTCCGCCAGCTCGTAGTTGGACTGGGTGTTGAGGCCTTGTGCCACCAGCTTTTCAAAGGTGATGATATTATCCTTCGTCGACTTGATGATGCCGCCATCAAGGTCATACGCGAAGTGCATCGGCGCCTTAAAGACAGCTTCGATGTGGTTCTGGATGAATTCCTTGCCATTTTCGGATTTGAGGAAAGCCGGCGAAATGCCGCCGGCATCGCCGTAGCCGAGGTAATATTTGGCGCGGGGCAGATAATCCAGCTGCTGTTCTTCGTTGACGATAAAGCCGGAAGAACTGTTGGTAGCAGCCATCAGCAGCGGCGACAGCGCATAGGCGCGGTAGGCCATGCTGAACATGTCGTCGGCATTAGCGGGCGAAAAGCTGGTCTGGATGCTGGAGGTCAGCATGGGCAGGCGCAGCGTGTTTTCGTCAAAAATATCCTGCATGGCGGCAAGGCTGGCCTGCAGGCGCTCCCGCGCGGCCATGTTGCCAAGCGCTTCCTGTTTCGTCGTCGTCGGCACGATGCAGAAGGGCGAACGTGCAAAGCCGGCATCCGCCGCATCATTGGTGAAAATTTCGACGCCCTGTTTTACGGCGTTCAGCAGGTTTCTGGTATCGCCGAGGTTAAAGGGCGGCGAGGCGTATTCGATGACGCCCGAAGGCTCCAGCTGCGCATCAAAGCCCTTGCCCTTCAGTTTCGCCTGCAGGCCCGCCATGTCGTCCGTCGTCGGGATCTGCGGCTTGCCGGCAGTCAGCTTCATCAGGGGCATTTCAACCTCGACGCCGATCTTGTTGGCGAAACCTGCAGGGGGCGGCGCGTAAAGCGGCAGCGCGTCTGCAAAGCTGGTGATTTTCTGTGTCTTGGTTTTGTTGACGTCGGTCATAGCTGTAAATGTCCCTTTAAATATGCTTCTCGTCCCCGTTGATGAGACGGGCGGTTTTTATTCCTTTAGTTTCGTGGGGGCAGGCAGGCCTGCTAGAAATAAAACTGGCTTAGCGCCAGTGATGGAACACAGCGTGATGGGCGGAGGCGTAAACTTGAGCAACCATTTTCGTCATGGGTATTACAATCTCATTCCACAGCGATTCTGTCAATATAATAATATAATAAGCGCGGAATAAGCGTTATTTTACAAGCTGTTGCGATTTGACGGGCGGGGAATCGCCGACCGGCAATTCCCCGCAACGGTCATAAAGACAGGATTATTTGGTCAGCTTCCGGGTCCCTGCCGGCGCTGGCTGGTTTGCAGGCACGCGGGTTTTTTGCAAGTCATTCGCAACAGACTGCAGCGTCGGGAAGGCATTCGCATAGACCTTCGCATCGCAATCGCCTGTCAGCAGCACATCG
>JBBQWK010000111.1:0-6166 GCA_038210695.1 Alphaproteobacteria bacterium | reverse complement strand
CATTCAGCCAGTTTCATCACCATGTATTGGCCGGAACTGAAGCCGGAGCCCAGCGGGAACATAAGGCCAAGCGCAAACATAACGCGGATCGGGGCCCAGACCATATTGTGGCGGCCGCCGCCGAAGACCCCGGTTTTGGCGGTGTCGATAATGATCGAGACGACCATCCAGAAAATCATCACGCCCGCGACAATGGTGACGCCGGCGTTGTAGGTCTGCATCATCGCGGCAAGCGCGTTCTGCAGTGCGCCGCCGTTCGGCGTATCCACCGCCGCCTGGCGCAGAATTTTATCGAGAACCATAAGCGCGTAGTCGACGGAAATGCCGTTGCCTTCAACGCGGCTGTCAAAGAGGCCGGAAGCCCCGGTAATACCCTGAACCTGCGTCAGGTCGGTCTTGCCGCCGGCGCCGTAGGGGTTGGAGGGGTTGGCGAAGAGCTGCGCCTGCGCCTGCGCGCCGAAGCCGATAAACAGATGGCCGAAGAATGTGGTGACAAGGCCGATGAAGGCGACCGAAGCCATGACGACAGCCGAGAAGATGCCGTACTGCCCGGCGGTGGATTTGCGCGTGCGCAGGTTAAACCAGGCCTCGCCCATCATCTTGGCGAAACCGACTCTGGCGACGCCCGCAACGCCGTATTTAAGCGACGGGTGGCTCTGCGGCAGCATGCCCGCCTGCACGAGCAGCGCGCACAGCATGCGCACAAACACCGGATAAATATGTGCAAAGCCCTTCAGCGACAGAGCGATCTGCGGCAGGAACATGAAGGCGGCAACAGCCGTTGTTTTGATGCGCTTCTTCGGCGCAGCGACCGCTGTGGCCCGCTTCTCGACATATATATTGGGCTGGGCTTCAGGCGTGGCGGCAGAACGGTGGACGGCCTTCGGCGCGTCATTTTCCACAAAGCGGTTTGCTTTGTTACGCGCTTTTCTCTCCTCGAGGGCCTTAAGGCCTTCGGCGAGAATGCGCTGCTTGGATTCGCTCATGTCATTCATGGCTTTATCCTGACAAAATATGGGCCACACCTTCAATTCAGGCTATTCGTTAATTGTACGCCTTTTTCTTAAAACCGTCAAATTTAGCGACATTTATGAAAAATTTTATGGAACTCGCGCGTACGAGATCGCAAAACCTGTTCCGGAAATAAAACAGCCGCCGGAGTGCGGCGGCTGTTTTTGACCTGATCAGTAATATTATGCCCCGTCTTTCGGATCATCCGGCAGTTTGCGGTCATCCACCGGTTTCGGATTGGCGGCGTCCAGAACGTCGCTAAGTGCCTTGTCGGTGACAGCAAGCGCTGCAACTTGGCCGGTCAGCAGATTAGAGTCGACGGCAGCAGAGGTTTTATCCCTGCGGTTCGCCCAGCCGATGTAGCGCTGCGCCAGATCCGCCTTTTCGTCGCGGGTCATGAGCGAGGTCAGCTTGGCGTATTCATCGCGGTCTTCGCGGGTCACTTCGTTCTGGGTGTCGTTGGTCATGTAGCTGAAGACGCGGCCCATGCCGAAGGTGCCAATACCCGGCGCAAATTCGGCAGGATTGGTCGCGTAGTAGGATTCAATGAACTCTTCCTTCTCGTCATCAGACAGAGCGACATAAGCCAGCGCATCCGCACCGGACATTTGTGCCTCGATCGTGCGACGGACGGCGTCACGCTGGTCGCTGCTCATCATATCCATGTTGCTGGTATGCGACTTGTTGCCCTTGTTGGCGAGCGTGTTTTCCAGCAGCTTGTCGGCGACAGCGATACCGGCAAGGTTACCAGCCGCCAGGTTCGGATCATCCAGCGCGACGAATTCTGTATCCCTTTTGTGGCCGCGCAGGCCCTGGCCGAGCTCCCGTTCACGGAAACCACGCATGGCATTGCTTTGCGTCAGGCTGAAGCCGTAGCCACGGACGTTGCCGCCGCGAAGATAGCGGGAGTTTTCCTGCTCCATGAACTTGTGGGCGAGGAAGCGCCTGGCGTCGCGTTGCGACAGCGACGCCATTTTATCGCGTTCGGCCTGGGACATGCGCTTGAGGGTCAGCTCGCGGTCCTGCTGGGCAGCCTTGGACGTCGAATCGGTCAGATCGCCCGCACTGCGCAGCATGCGCTGGGCACGGGTGACAATAGCGTCCTTATTGGTCAGGTTCTCTTCGCGCGGGTCAACAATGCGTGGACTGAATCTCGGCTGGAACTTGCTGGCAATTTGCGACACGACCATGCTGGAGGCGTTGACCATGGCATCATGGTGGTGCCCCACATCCGCGGATACATCGCGTTGCACGCCGCCGCCCATCCACTTCATCATGGCATCCGGAAGGAGGTCCATGATCTTGAAGCACGTGTTGGCCGCGGTATAGATCGTGTTGAGGTAGATGACAGAGAAAGCAAGCTTTGCAATTACGGCGTAAACATAGTTGCCGGAAGACATCACCGCCGTCGCGCCTTGGCTGAAGCTCGTGTGGAAGAACACGGCGAAGGTATTGAAGAGAACCATGCCGGCGACGAAGCCGATAACGACGAACATGGGCCGCAGAAGAATGTGCAGCCACATAATCCAGGCGTTGCGGGCAGCACCATGCGGGACGAAGCCCTTGCCGGTCGTATCAAGGTGCGCCAGCGCCGCCATCGGCAGCATGACGACAGCCTCGAAGACGGTGATCGCCCAGTTTAGCACCGAGAATGCGACGCGCAGGAACGGCAGGACCGGAAGGTAGAAGGCGATCATGATGCCCGTAAGAACCATAGCGCTGCCCACACTGCCGATCGCGTTAACAAAGGCGCTCGCTGCAAAACCCACACCGGCAGAGAAGCCGAGGCCTTCGATGGTGGAGAGGGTCTGGAGAAGCCCGATCGAACCCCAGATGCCAAGACCGGTGGCGAGCACGGCGTGGCCCGTGTCAGAAATCTGCGCCAGCGGGTAAGTGCCCGTCGCCGCGAGATCGACCGCGTTGAAAATGAAGGAGTTGTTGCTGCGCGGGAAGATCATGCGGGCGATGACATAGATGATGTTGTTGTCGCCGCCGGCCGACGAGGCCGCGCTGGAGAGGATGGAGGTGATGCCGCCCGGAGAGGGGTTGACGTCTTCGTTCATGTTGGTGCCCGGCGCTTCGACCTTGCCCGCGGTACCCGGCACAACGGTCGCCTGCCACCAGCGGTCATAATCACCCATGATGGTCATGACCTTGTCTTCAAGGCCGGAAATCTTGCAAGGCTCGCCCGAAGATTCGGCACCGGAGCAGCCGACGAAGCCGCCGCCGCCAACGCCCGTCGACCAGGCCGTGCCAGGCTCGACTGTTGCGGTCGGCTCGCGCGCCTGGGCAAGCACGCTGTTGAGGTTCGCGATGTCCTGATACCACATGCCCATGCCGGCCCAGCCGCGCTTGGTCATTTCAGTGATCATGGAGCCTGTGACGTAGCCGCTCAGCGCAGGCTGCCCGCCCGTCGCATAGGCGTTCTGGATCGCACCGACGAGCGCCGTCAGCATGCCCTGCTGGGCGCCAAGGTCGGGGTCGGTTGCGGCGGCCTTGGTGGCGGCATCGCAGTTGGGAATTTGGGAAACAGGGTTGACGCCGGTGTTGTTGGCGCCATCGTTATAGCGGCGCGCGACAAAGTCGCAGGCAAATTTGCGCGCAGCCGAGATGACCGCGCCGCCGTCGGTCGCGAGACCCGGCTGCGTATCGGTCAGGGTTGTCGAAACCGCACCGCGCATGGTGTCGCGGAACGTCGTGATGGCGGTGGAAAGGCCCACGTTTTTATAGACGTTGTCGGGAGACGACATGGGCGTGCTGGCGGACATCGCCGTCACGGGCGTCGTATCGTCATAGGCGATGACGGCCTTATCGTCATCCGACGTCGTGTTCACGGTGTACTTGATGGTGCCGCAAATGTTGCCACCGGCCTTGTTGGAATAGGCGTTGATGACATCGGGCGAGGTCGCTGTCGCCGTCTGCTGGCGCTCGATCACGTAGTCGGCATCAAGCGCGCCGGTGGACTGCATGACGTAGGTGTTGAAGGCGACCTGACACACCATGACCTTGCTGATGCCGGAAACGAGAGTCGTCGCGTTGTTCGCAGCGAAGGGCGCAAGCAGCGTCTGGTTGGCGATAACGCCGGTAACATACGCATTCCAGCCGCGCGCACCGAAGTTGGAGCCGTATTCCGCGAGTTTCATGACCATGTACTGGCCGGAGCTGAAACCGGCGGAGCCCAGCGGGAACATAATGCCGATGGCAAAAATAACGCGGATCGGAGTCCAGGCCATGTTGTGGCGGCCACCCCCGATGGTGCCGGTCTTGGCGGTGTCTATGATAACGCTGACCACCATCCAGCCGATGACGAGGCAGGCGACGAGCAGGACGCCGGTGTTATAAATCTCCATCAGGCCGCCGAGCGCGTTCTGCAGGGCGCCGCCGTTGGGCGTATTGGCCGCCGCCTGGCGCAAAATTTTATCGAGGATCATAAGCGCGTAGTCGGTCGAGATGTGGTTGTTCTCGACGCGCAGGTCAAAAAGACCGGCTGCGCCCGTAATGGTGGAGGTGCCGCCTTCAATCGCCGTAACGCCGACACCGGCGCCGTAGGGATCGTTCGGGTTGCTGATGGCCGTGAAGATTTGCGCCTGCGCCACTTCGCCGATGCCAAGGAACACGCGGCCGAGGAAGGAGCCCACCGCCGCCACCAAGGTGACAACCATCAGGACTACGCCGCCGAACATGCTCCACTGGAAGGGCGACGCCTGCCGGGTGCGCAGGTTGAACCAGGCAATTCCCATCAGGCTGCGGAAGCCTTGTTTGGGCATCCCCGTCTCGCCGTAGAATTGCGCGGGATGGGTATCCGGGACAAGACCCGCCTGAATCAGAATCGCTGCGAGCGTGCGGATGAAAATCGGGTAGATGTGGCCGAACCCGCGGAAGGACAGACGGAACTGCGGCATGAACAGGAAGCCTGCAACGGCCGACTTCTTAATTTTCTTGCGCGTCGCCAACTTCTTGCGCGTGCGCGCCATGAACTCGCTGACCGCCACTGTCGTGCGGTTTTGCTCGAGCTGGTGATTGCTGACGTCACTCATGGCGTTGCCCCGACAAAAATAGATTGATACCCAGGCTTCAGGTTTATTCTTAATTGTACGCCTTTTTCCTAACACCGTCAAATTTACGGGCATTTATATAAAATTTTAGAGGAGGCCTTTTTAACCCTGAAAACACGGGCTGCGGCGGTGAAAAGAAAAACCGCCGGTTCCTGTTGGGAAGCCGGCGGTTTTGTTAAGAGTTTGGTAAGTCTTGGCTGGAAGGTCAGGCTTGGCCGATCCCTGTCTTCTTGCCGCCGCCGCCCTTGCCCGTCGCCCCGTTCTGGAACTTCGGAGCCGAGTTGCCCAGCAGCTGGGCAGCCGCCATCATCTTACCATCGCTATGGTCGTCCATGCTGTGGTCGGCCTGGCCGCCCATCCAGCGCATCAGCGCGTCGGGGAAGACGTCCAGCAGCTTGAAGGACATATTCGCAGCGGTGTAGAGCGTGCCGAGGTAAATGACCGAGAAGGCCACGACCGCGATAATATGCATGATCGGGTTGGTGTTCGCCGCGATCACCGATGCCGCACCCTGGTTAAACGTGGTGTGGAAGAAGACCGCGAAGGAGTTGAAGATCAGCATACCCGCCACGAAGCCGAAGACCACGAGAATCGGGCGCATCAGCACGTTCAGCCACAGAATCCAGGCCGTTTTTGCGCCGCCCGCAAGCCCTTCGCCTTCCGACGTCAGGTGGGCAAGCGCCGCGATCGGCACCATCACGACAGCCTGGAACACCGAGGTCGCCCAGGTCAGCACCGCGAAAGCGACGCGCAGGAAGGGCAAAATCGGCAGGTAGAAGGCGATCATGATGCCGGAAATGATCAGGGTCATTGCGAGAGACGCCATGCCGCTCGAGATTGCACTCACCGCAAAACCTGCACCCGCCGAGAGGAAGGGGATTTCAAAGGTGGAGAGCAGCTGCAGCAGCGACAGGGTCGCAAGGATGCCAAGGCCATTATAGATGACGGAGTGGCCGGCTTCCGCAAGTTGTGCGAGCGGATAGGTGTTGGTTGCAGACTCGTCAACCGCATGGATGAAGAAGACGTCATCGCCGCGGCCCCAGAGCTTCACAGCCAGCCAGTTCATGATGCCGCTGTCACCGGGAGAAGAACTGCGCGCA
>JBBQWK010000110.1:0-6166 GCA_038210695.1 Alphaproteobacteria bacterium | reverse complement strand
ATAAACAATAACAAACTCATAAGATTTTCAAGCAAAAATCGCCATCTATTCCATAAGTGTAAACCATTATTCTCAAAGGCAGCCTTAATAACTAATAAAGTTTTAATTACCTTTTACGGAAGCATTTTCCGCCTTACTGAAGGCCGGATGGCTTGTTTGTTTTTGCCGGTGTGGAACTCTTCGCCGGTGCCGCAGTACCATCTATGCCGGAAATACGTTCCGTCAACTCCCGCACCGTTTCTTTTAGCAAGTCAATTTCGCGCGACAGGCTTTCGATTGTCGGCACCGGTTTGTCACCCGGCTTAATTTCCTGACGCAATGCGTCAAGAAAATGCCAGGTTTTTTCACTGCCAATCGTGCGGTCGGTTGAGATGGCAAGGTCGATGTCGCAGCCGTGCTTTTCAACAAGATGGCGGCAGATTTCTTTTTGCTCCGCTTTCGCGGCAAGGCGCAGCAGCTCTTCGTTGTTGCGGTGGATATCAACCGGAATGGCTTTTGCCAGCGCATCGAAAGCGCCGGTGCTGCGCGATGCAACAGCTTCCGCCAGTAATTTCGCGGCATCATCTATATCGGTAATGCCCTTCTCCAGCAGGCGCTCCACAAGGCGCGCCTGCGTTGCGGGCTCCATGGATGCAGACGCGAGAACGTAATGGATGGGGTGGCCGTCTGATTTCTGGTCGTTCCATTTCACGGCATCGTAAAATATCTCGAACAAATCGGCGCGGCCTGCCTTCAGGCACTGGCCAAACATATACGGCATCAGCGCGTCATGATATTCCTGCTTGATGCCCCAGCGCGTCCAGTCGTCCTGCTTCATTTTGTTGACGAAGAAATCGGCGACCGGCGCCGTCATGTTTGAATAGTTGAAGCGGACGAGATACAGCGCGAACCAACGATCCTTCTTGCCCTGCAGCTGTTCCAGCAATTCGAGGTCGTTATTCTTCACGGCCTCAGTCAGCAGCTTTGTATTTGCCCTGAAAACATTGCGGAGTTTCATTGAGGTCTGTTCCTGCAGCGGTTGAAATCTGCCGCAGTCTAGGCTGGCGGGATACTTATGTCAATAAAATGAAGTTTAAGCCTGCGAATTGAAGCAGTTAGAACGGCTTCATGCCGTTTTTGCGCGGCGCGGGCCTGGTTTCGGCAGGCTTCTGCTTTGTCGCGGCTTTGGTGAAGGCGGCGAGCAGGTCCATCGCCTTCGGGGTGATTTTATGTTCCTGCCCTTCAATGATGTAGCTGTCGGCGGCAAAGCCCATCGCCTGCAAAAGTTGTGCGGCTTTATCGGCCTGCGGGGCGCCGGAATAATCCTGCTGCTCCAAACCGCCGGCGACAAGCTCCACCGCCGGTTTGCTTTTCGGCTGCTGCAAATTCTCCAGCGCGCCGCCGGAGAGGGCATAGACGCCGCCAACAGCTTCATCGCGCAGCAGGCCTGTGTAATAAGCCATCGTGCCGCCTTGCGAAAAACCGGCGAGGACGATTTGTTTTTCCGAGACGCCCTCCTCCGCCATGACGCGGGAAACATAGTCGTTCATCGCTTTCGCGGCTTCCGCAGCGCGCGGCGCGACGGTGGCCTTGTTGGCATGATGATCGGGGTTTGACAGCACGTCCTGCACATCGAACCAGCTGTGGTTGTTCCAGCCCATCTGGATCGGGCCATCGGGGAAGCGCAGCTGCGCGTTCGGCAGCATCGGGCCCAGCATGTCACCAACATACTGGCGCATCAGATCGGCGCTGGAGCCGTAGCCGTGGAAGAAGATGACGATGACATCGGCCTTTTCGCCGCTGTCGGGGGGACGCGTGTAATCGTTGATCATCGAATCCGTCCCGCTTTGAAACTTTATAAGGCACTAGAGTACCGCTGCATTGCATTTATGTCAAGGCGGCACAAATATTCGACAGAAACGGTAATCCAAACCGCTATTGACCCCGTAAAACGCCCGTTATAGAAATAACGCCTTACACAGTTTTTGTTGATAATCGTTCTTAACAACGCATTTTTATGAAAGTTATTCACCCATGCCCAGTTACCGCGGCGTTTCACAAGCTGACCTCGTCCGTTCCATTACCGATGCGGTAACGATGCTGGAAAAGCATTCGACCGGCCCCGCGATGCAGGGATATATCGACGGCCTGAAGCAGCCGGATGCAAATGGCGTTTCAAAACTCGGCGCGATTGCGGCAGCGGCGGATGATGTCTCGCTGGTGCAGGCGGTGAATGCCTCCGGCGTTACCTACCTTTTCGCGCGCGGCTATGACGTGCTGCAATATCACGCCCTCAACAATACCGACGGCAAGGGCCGCGGCATTCTGCGCGACCTCAACAACTGGGGCGCGATGTCCGGCGCGATGACGATGGAATTCAACCAGTACGACGCCGAATTCCAGGACTTCCTCGGCAACCACAAGCTGCGCTCCGCCTTCAACAAGGTTGTCGGCCTGTTCACCGGCGCAACGATGGAAATTATGCGCCCGCAGGAAACGCCGCTGCAGCGCTACGGCGTTGCGATTGACGGCCTCACCACCGGCTTGGTCAACTATACCGACCAGGCTGTCTCCGACATCCGCAGCAAGGTGGAGGAAGCTTTGTCCCCCTTCTATGAGTTGGATGAAGTCGGCATGACCGGCATCGGCATGATCATGTGGCCGAGCAAAAAGGGCGATCCCATCGGCATCGTCTTCGATGGCAGCGCCAGAGCCGCCTTCGCCGTTGCAGCAGCAATCCCCGACATGCCCGTGCTGAACTCCAAAGGCCAGCCGGTCACGCCGCCGAAACCGCAACCGCCAAAATCCGCGCCGCAGCCGTAATATTGATTTGATGGATATTGCCGCCTGAAAGCCTTCGCCGCAGCGAGGCCTTACATATCGTCGTGCTTACCGGCGTGGGATTTGCCCTGCATTTCCTTGGCTTCCTGAATCGCCCGGCGGAATTCGATGGGGGATTCGATGGACGGCAGCATAACCTCGCCAACGCCCATGCCGCGGATACAGACGCGGCCAAAGCCGAACAGGCGGCCGAGAACGTCCTGCCGCACCGAAACGCCCTCGATCCGGTCGATGTTCAATTCACCGACGTGGCGGGCGATAAGGCCTTTTTTGTAGACGAGGCGTTCGGTGGTGATGGCGATTTCCGTGGTCGCCTTCACAATCATCATATGCGCAAAAAAATAAAGCCCGAGCAGGAACAGCCCGAGGATGGCAAAGCGGATCAGGGGGTGCAGGCCCCAGATAATTTTAAGGTAGCCGCCATGGCGCTGCACGATGAGCATCCAGGCCTTGTCGTAGTCGGCGCCAGCAGCACCCGGGTAATAGAGGCGCATATCCTGCGACACAATCCACCAGGTCGCGGCGTAACCCACCGCAATGCCGAGCGCGAGGCCGAATAAAATCCAGCCGATGGCCGACAGCGTGTACATCCAATGGAAGCGCGCCCCCATCAGGATTTCTTCTTGCGGACCTAAAGACTGCTGGACGTAAAGCATGGCAGTGAACCCATGAGTAAATTGTCGGGCGCAAAAGCCTTTGCCCCTCTTACTTATCCTACATCGGAATTAACAATGCGTTAAAGCTTCTTTGAGCTTAGTCGCCCATGCAGATGCCAAGGGAGCGGGCGGTATTCACCAGCATGCCCTTGGTATCGACGGATTGATAGCTGGCAATCGCCTCTTCAATCGATACGTCGATGACCTGGCGGTTGGACCAGGCGACCATTCTGTCAAATTTGCCGGCGGCGACCAGTTCAACGGCTTTGACGCCGAAGGCTGCGGCCACAAGGCGGTCGGACGGCACGGGCGGCGCGCCGCGCTGCACATGGCCCAGAACGGTGACGCGGGTTTCAAAGCCGGTTTTGGCGGCAATCTGCTCGCCAATATAATAGCCGATGCCGCCGAAGCGTTTTTCGCCGCCGGCGTATTCCAGCTGTTTCGCCCCGCCTTCAACCGTGCGCACGGCTTCGGACACGACGACGAGCGCGAAGTTGCGCTGTTCGGTATCGCGCACTTTAATAATTTTCGCGGCGACTTTATCAATGTCGTACGGGATTTCGGGGATAAGGATAACGTCTGCGCCGCCGGCGATACCGGTGGAGAGCGCGATGTTGCCGGCATCGCGGCCCATTACTTCCAGCACCATCACGCGGTCATGCGATGCGGCGGTGGGCTGCAGGCGGTCCAACGCTTCGGTCGCGACATAGAGCGCGGTTTCAAAGCCGACGGAGGTTTCGGTTTTGCCGACATCGTTATCAATCGTTTTCGGCACGCAGACGAGGCCGAATTTGCCGCGCTGCGCGAGCGTGCGCAGAATAGCCATCGAGCCGTCGCCGCCGATGCCGATGATGGCTTCAAGGCCGAGCTGCTGGATGCCGTCGATGATTTCGCCGGAGCGGTCTTTCAGCGTGCCGTCGAGCATCGGAAACTGGAAGGGGTTGCCCTTGTTCGTCGTGCCGAGGATGGTGCCGCCAAGGCGCATGATGGTGGTATCGAACATCGCCTTGTTCAAAACTTTGTAGCGCAAGGGGCGGTCGAGCAAACCTGCCGTGCCGTCTTCAAGGCCGATGACTTCCCAATTCTTTTCCGTCGCCGCATGGACGACCGAGCGGATGACCGCATTGAGGCCGGCGCAATCGCCGCCCGAGGTGAGAATGCCGATGCGTTTTCTTGCCATATTATTATTCCCTTAACTACTCTGCCGTATCCTTGATAAAGCGCCCGTTCGGGCTGCCTTTCCTGCAAAGTACCCAGATGCGAAGGAATTGCAACAAATAAAGCTTAAAACTTCAAGGGTTTCCTGTTAAGATACCCTCGCAAAAAATAAGGATATTTCCCAAAGCCATGATGCTCGAGGAAGAAGCAGAACTCCAGAAAATGCTGGAGGAATTGAAGACCGAACACCGTGACCTGGATATCATCATCCAGCAGCTGGCGGACGCGACTCCCATCGACTTCCTCCGCCTCCAGCGCCTCAAAAAGCGCAAGCTCTTCCTGAAAGACTCGATCTCGAAGCTGGAAAGCATGATGCTGCCGGATATTATTGCGTAGTTTTCATAATTGCAGGTCTACCGCCCAAGCTTCGTGACCTCCTTAAAGCTTGGAGGCGAGTTGCTGTCAGGCTATCGCTGACAATATGAGACATCCCAGCGCCGCAACAAGAGCAGCGCCAGCCGCCGCAAGGCAATAACGGCGCGGCAGCTTGAACTGGAGGCCGAGGGTGGAAAAAATCATCAGACCGAAAAATATCCAGGCGAGTCCCTGATAGATGGCTGGAAGCCCGACCAAATCAAACGGCCCGCTCAAGCGTGCAGTACCGCTGTAGTGCTGTGTCACAACGGCGAATATGCCTCGCACCGCCATCATGCTGGCCAGCAAACCGATGATGCCGATAGCGGCCCATTCGGCCTTTGTTTGTGGTTTTTGCATTTTAATTTTCCGCTTAGATAAGGTTTCCCTGCGCCTGCAGTATTTCGCGGGCTAGCGGCACGGTGACGGGGCGTTTTTCGGCGAGGGCTTTTTTGTCGATGGCGTCGACGAGGTCGCGCAATGCCCTGAACGAGCGCTCGATGCGGGGGACGACGAATTGCACGACTTCCTGCGGCACGAAGATCTGCCGGTCGGAGAATAGTTTTGTCAGCACAATCGCCATCAATTCCTCATCCGGCGCGCCCACGGCAACGGCGGGTGCGGCGAGCAGGCGGGATTTAAGATCAGCGAGCTCCACATCCCATTCCTTCGGGGCTTTGGCGGCGGTGAGCAGAATATGCCCGCCCGCTTCCTTCATGCGATTGTAGAAATGGAACAGCGCAGTTTCGCCGTGGCGCTCGCCGATGAATTGCGCGGCATCATCGACAAAAGCAGCTTTCGGCAGGTCATTCACGCCGCGCAGGTCTTTTAAATTTTCCGGCGTGATTTCCAGCGCGGCGGATTTTTTCTGCCAGACTTTCGCCAGATGCGTTTTGCCGGAGGCGGCGGGGCCGTAGATCACGAGCAGCGGGCCGTTCCAGTCGGGGTATTTGTCGAGCCAGCCGATGGCATCGGCGTTGGCGGCGGAGACCCAGAGGTCTTCACGCTCGAAGGCCGGACGGTGGCCGAGATCAAGTCCGAGCTGCTGCGGCTTCACGGGTTCAGCGCGACGTCGCCATTCGCGCCAAGCGTAATGCCGCGGCTGCTCAACGACTGCC
>JBBQWK010000109.1:0-6169 GCA_038210695.1 Alphaproteobacteria bacterium | reverse complement strand
ACTTCGCCGGTGCCTTGCAGGTCGACGTAGAGCGACAGCGGTTGCGACACGCCGATCGCATAGGAGAGCTGAATGGTGCAGCGGCCGGCGAGCCCGGCCGCCACCACGTTCTTGGCAAGGTAGCGCGCCGCATAAGCGGCCGAGCGATCCACCTTGGTCGGGTCCTTGCCGGAGAACGCGCCGCCGCCGTGCGGTGCCGCACCACCATAAGTGTCGACGATGATCTTGCGGCCGGTGAGGCCTGAGTCACCGTCCGGGCCGCCAATGACGAAGCGGCCGGTGGGGTTGACGTAGAATTGTTTTTCATCACACATCCAGCCGTTCGGCAGGATGTTTTCAACGTGCGGGCGCACCATTTCACGCACTTCTTCCTGGCTGACGGAGGCGTCATGCTGGGTCGAGACGACGATGGAGGTTGCGCGCACGGGCTTGCCATTGATGTATTCCAGCGAGACCTGGCTTTTCGCATCAGGCCCCAGCTTGAACAGGGCGCCGGAGTGGCGCGCTTCGGAAAGGGATTTCAAAATCGCATGCGAGTAGAAAATCGCGGCGGGCATAAAGGTTTCGGTTTCGCGGCAGGCGTAGCCGAACATGATGCCCTGGTCGCCCGCGCCTTCGTCCTTGTTGCCGGCAGCGTCAACGCCGACAGCGATGTCAGCCGACTGCGCGTGCAGGCGGATATCAACCTTGATTTTTTCCCAATGGAATTCTTCCTGCTTGTAGCCGATGTCGCGCACGGCATGGCGGGCAATCGTCTCGATCATTTCCTTGTCGATCGATGCGGGGCCGCGCGTTTCGCCGGCGATGCAGAGGAAGCCGGTAGTCGCAAGGCATTCCGCCGCGACGCGGGAGTAGGGATCGGCGTTCAGGTATGCGTCAACAATTGCGTCCGATACGCGGTCGCAGAGTTTGTCAGGGTGGCCTTCGCCAACGGATTCACTGGTAAAAATGTATTTCTGGTCGGCCATGGAATGCCCTTTCTTATCGTCATAAGGCTGAATTTATTGATTTATACGTGAGGATAGCGGGCCAAGGCAACCGCAAAAAGCTGCAAAACCTATTCGTTTATTGCGTTTTGCGACAGGGTTTTGACAATATCCCGTGCCTGTTTTTTCAGTTTTGCGGAGGGGATGGACTGGTAATCGCGCACCAGTTCGGCAACGTCGCGGGTCATCGCGGGCTGGTCGTCGAACGTCGCCTGCTTGCCTTCCGCAAAGCCTTTCACGGCGTATTTCTTGCCAATGACAAGGTGCATGGCGCCGTCAAGAAAATGCTCCAGCGGCGCTTTCAGCGCATTGGCGATTTCAGCCAGGCGGCTGACGCTGATGCGGTTGCTGCCGCGTTCATATTTTTGCACCTGCTGGAAAGTAACGCCAACGGCGTTCGCCAGTTCTTCCTGACTTAGACCCTGGATAAGACGGCGGTTTTTGACACGCGCGCCAACGTGAACATCGACAGGGTGGGGAGCATCATCGGAAGAAGCGGGGCCGCGAGCCATAGGACAATCCTTATTTGATATAAGGATTTATACGCATGCAACCATACCTTGTCAACATACAATGGTATGCAACCTTGTATTGCAGCTTAAAAATCAGGTTTATCTATTTCTTATTACTGCAATTTTTTCCGGCACCTCGAAAGGCCATTTCTGCCGCGAAGGCGAAGCCCAGAAGCAGGAGGGCAAAAAGCACATCGCCAAACTGCGCGTAAATCGTTTGCGGTATAGCTTCAGGCAAGGGTACATCAAGGGCGCCGCTGGTCAATAAAGGCTGGCGGGCAAGGATGCGACCGACGGGGTCAATCATGCCGGAAATGCCGGTATTGGCGGAGCGGGCGAGGGGCAGGCCTTCCTCCACCGCGCGCATACGGGCGCTGGCAAAATGCTGGTAGGGGCCGGTTGTGTTGCCATACCAGCCGTCATTGGTCACGTTGACCATCCATTCGGGACGGTTGGCTTCGTCCACGACTTCATGCGGGAAAATGACTTCATAGCAGACGAGCGGGCTGAACCGTGGCAGGTCGCCGGGCGCAACTGTAGTTGAGCCCTCGCCGCGCGTGAAATCACCGACATTGGCGACAGCCATGGCGATAGGCGTAATCCCGAGGTTTTTGCGGAAGGGAATATATTCGCCGAAGGGAACAAGGTGGTGCTTGTTGTATTCATTTTCCACCGTGCCAGCCGGGTTCATCAGCGTGACGCTGTTGAAAAATTTTGGAGCGGAAGCAATCGTATCATCAACGCGCAAAGCGCCAAGAATGGGCCAGCTGCCCTTGGGCAATTTCAGCCAGATCAGCTTGGCGATTTCAGGAAACTGCGCCAGATCCGCCTGCACCGCCGTTTCCGGCCAGATCACGAAGCTGGGCGCGGGCGTGGTTTTAGTGGCGGACAGATCAAGATGATGCTCGAAGTGGCGGTAATCGTCGTCCTTGTTCCACTTGGTTTCCTCGGGGATGTTGCCCTGAACGATGCGCACGATAATGCCTTCGTGCGGCGTTGTCGGGTGCAGCGCGAGGCGGATGGCGCCGCAGAGGAAAACAAAAGCGAAGCTGATAATTGCCACATGCGCGATGCGTTTGTGGTGCTTCAAAAATACCGGCAGCAGCGCCCAGAATACGGTAAGCAGCGACAGGCCGTAAACGCCGACAACGGCAGATGCCTGCATAACCGGCAGCGCCCAGTCCCAGCTCATGCCGGGCAGGTTCCACGGGAAGCCCGTCAGGATATGTCCCCGCAGCCATTCGATGCCGGAGAAGGCGGCGACAAGCGCCAGCGCATGTGCCGGCGCATTGCCACGATAGCGGTGGATCAGCAGCGTAATAACGCCGTAGAGCAGCGCGAGGATGGCTGGCCCGACAACAAGCGACAGCGGCAATACCCATTTCCACTGATTGATATCGACAAAAAGCGCGGCGCTGACCCAGTAAAGGCCGAAAATAAAGTAACCTGCGCCGAAGGCCCATCCTGTCCAGAAACTGCTGCCGCGCGTTTTGGAATTGCGGCTTAATACCGCAAGTCCGGGGAGCGCGATAAGTAGCACGGGGAAAAGGCCAAAAGGCGACATCGCCAATGTCATCAGCGTGCCAAGGCAGAAGGCCGCCAGCAGTTTTTTGAATCCGGTGAGCGATTCCAGATGGTCTTTAAAGGGTGTGTAGATCATGGAGGACTAATTCTTTTCAGCGGTGCCGGATTCTTTTTTCGGCAGGTTGCGGATGCGGACACGCGTAATACGGCGGGGGTCGGCATCAATGACGTCAAATTCGACGCCTGAATCATGGCGGATAACTTCACCGCGAGACGGCACGTGACCTGCGATATAAGTCACAAGGCCGCCGAGGGTGTCGACTTCCTCGTGTTCCTCGTTCTCGGCAAATATATCGCCATACTGTTTTTCAAATTCCTCGATCGGGTAGCGGGCGTCTGCGATGGCGGAGCCGTCGGGGCGTTCGATGAACTGCGGGGTAATGTCGAATTCGAATTCGTCGTCAATTTCGCCGACGATGGATTCAACAAGGTCGTTGATGGTGATCAGCCCGTCAATACCGCCGAATTCGTCGACGACGAAAGCGATATGCACTTTTGACTGGCGCATCTGCAGCATCAGGTCCATCACGCGCATGGCAGGGGAAACGACAAGCACGTCACGCATGATGTCTTTAATTTCAAAACCGGTGTCGCTGACAAGGTTTGCGACCATGTCC
Source organism: Alphaproteobacteria bacterium (assembly GCA_038210695.1). GTDB lineage: Bacteria > Pseudomonadota > Alphaproteobacteria > Micavibrionales > UBA2020 > JAPWJZ01. Next base: position 2,470 of record JBBQWK010000109.1, on the reverse strand, counting down.
TTCATATTAATGGCGCCAACGATGTTATCGAGGTCGCCCTTGAATACGGGGATACGGCTATGCGGCTTTTGTGAAATCAGCGAGTATAACTCGTCCTTCGAGGCGTCGATGGAAATAGCGACGATATCGGCGCGCGGCACCATCATGTCGATGACGGGCAGGTCGCGCAGCTGCAGGATGTTGGCGATGAGGCGGCGTTCATGCGCGGCAACGGCGGACTGCGGCGCATCTTCCTTTTCTTCGATCAGCTCTTCGATGGCATCGCGGAGGGAATCATCGGTGTGGCGGTCTTCCTTAACGGGAAGCAGGTTGCGCACCCATTTAAACAGCTTGCGGTCGGCGGCGGCTGTGGCTGTTTCGGGCAGCAGGATGGCGGTATCGGTTTTCTTTAGTGGCGAATCTTCCATGGCCTTACGATTTCGCCTTTTTCTTTGCCGTCACTTTTTTTGCGCGGCGCAGTTTCGGTTTTGCGGCGGGCGCGGGTTTGGAATCGTCATAGGGGTCCGGGTAGCCGAGGCTTTCCAGCACGGCGCATTCCAGTTTTTCCATCGATTTCGCGTCCTTGCCCTTCATGTGGTCATAGCCGAGCAGATGCAGCGTGCCATGGACGACAAGGTGGATGACGTGGTTTTCGAGCGTTTTGTCCTGTTCCTTGCATTCCTTTTTCACTGTCCCATGCGCAAGCACGACATCGCCAAGCGGAATGGCATCCTGGTCAGGATAGAAATCAAGAGTGCGGCCGGTCAGCCCCGCAATTTTGAATTGGGGGAAGGACAGGACGTTGGTCGATGATTTTTTACCACGGTAGGTATGGTTGAGGTCCGTCATGGCCTTGTCGTCTGCCAGCGTCACGGCGACTTCAAAGTTCCGTTCCGAAAAAGCTTTCGGCTTTTTGGCGTGGAGGAAGGAAGCCGCAACGGCCTGCTCGATTTTTTCTTCCATCTTGGGAAATGCTTTTTTCCACTTGGCAGAAGCAAGGTCGAGGCTGATGGACAGCGTGATCATGACAGTTCCGTCACTGTTTTCTTGGCAAGTCCCTTGTCGCGGCGGTCATAGGCCTCGACAATGTTTTTGACAAGGCGGGAGCGCACAACGTCACCTTCATTAAAGGTGACGAAAGCGACGTCCTTCGTGCCCTGCAAAACATCAACCGCGTCCTTCAGGCCGGATTTGGTATGGCCGGGCAGGTCAGTCTGGGTCAGGTCACCGGTCACGATCAGGCGGCTGCCTTCGCCGATACGGGTCAGCACCATCTTCATTTGGGTCGGCGTTGTGTTCTGCGCCTCGTCAAGCACGACGACGGCGTTGGACAACGTACGGCCGCGCATGAAAGCAAGCGGGGCAATTTCAATCGTGCCGTCGGCAAGGCGGCGGGCGATAGTTTCCGGCGGCACCATATCGTGCAATGCGTCGTAAATCGGGCGCAGGTAGGGGTCGATTTTTTCCTGCATCGTGCCGGGCAGGAAGCCGAGGCTTTCGCCGGCCTCCACCGCGGGGCGGCAAAGGATCAGGCGGTCGATCTGGCCTTCCTGCATCATCAACACGGCTTGCGCGACGGCAAGGAAGGTCTTGCCGGTACCGGCAGGCCCAAGGCCAAAGACAAGGCTGTTGTTGCGGATGGCTTCAAGATATTCCGCCTGCTTGGGCGTGCGCGCGGTGATGGTTTTATTCTTGGCCTTGATATTGACCTGCGCTTCCTTCAGCGCCGTCATGGCCATTTCGCGGGAACCGCGGTCCATCGGGGATTTCGCGACCTGAATGGCGGCGAGGACTTCCTCCGTGCCGACGGTCATGCCTTTCTGCAGGCGCTCCCACAGCACATCGAAGACCTGCTGGGCGGCATGCAGCTTCGGCTTGGCGCCAATAATGACGACCTCGTTGCCGCGGCTGGCAATCTCGACATCCAGTTCTTCTTCGATTTGGGCGAGGTGGCTGTCATGCTCCCCGAACAGGAGGGGGACGAGGGCGTTGTCGTCAAATTGTAGTCCGATGCGCCGTACGGCTTCTTTGGCCAAAAATGAAATCTCCCAAGGACAAGGTCAGTACATAAAATTAAAGTAGGGTTAGTTGTACCTAACCCTACTTTAACAGTAAAAGATAAATATTTGTTAATTCCGTATTATGGTTATACCATCCTTACGGTTTGGCGTTGCGCTGCCAGCGGGGATTGCCGCCGGTGCCGGTCGTTACGACAGGCGTATCATCGGCAACAGGAGCAACGGGCGTCTGGGCGACCGGATAGGCTTTGACAGCCGGCAGGGGTTTCGGCGCCTGGTTTTCTTCGCCGAGTGCTTCGACAACCGTCATGACGATTTTCGGGCGGACGATGTCGGCCGGTCCGAACTGGTGAACGCCAACGTTTTCCTTGCCGACGAGACGGGTCGCGGCATAGATCAGGCCGGACTTGTCGCGGTTATCAAGGTCAATCTGGCCTTCGTCGCCGGTGACGACCATTTTCGAGTTTTCGCCG
>JBBQWK010000108.1:0-6174 GCA_038210695.1 Alphaproteobacteria bacterium | reverse complement strand
CGAGCCGTTGAGGAGAACCGCCGCAGCCGCGACTTTGAGGAAAGCTTTTTTGAGACGATGATTGCCGCCGACAGGTTTGCCGAATGTTGCCAATTCTTTTATCCTTTTGCATAACTTTAACGAGCCGCCAAGCTAGCGACTTGCCCACGTTATGTCAACCCCGTGAAGGATATAAGGATTTCAGTCCGTTACGTAAGTAATCGTGACCAGCAGCGGCAAATGGTCGCTGCCCGTCACGCTGCCAAGGCGGCAGGTGAGCGCGCGCAGATTCGTGCCGAGCAGCACATGGTCGATCGGCAGTTTCAAAAACGGCGTCGGCAGGTACTGCGGGAAGGAGCCCATGATGCCCAACCCCTCGCGCGCGTTTTTCAGTTTCAGCGCGCGGGTGAGTTTTTTATACGCCGGGCAATAGGGCGTGGCATTGAAATCACCGAGCAGCACAAGGTTGGTCGAGTTGGCGCCGACCCGTTTTGCAATATTGTCGAATTCCGCATCGCGGCTGGCCATTTTGACGTTCGGCGTCGTCGGGTGGATGGAGATAATGTCGATATCATGGCCATCAAGGCGCACGCGCGCCACCATGGCGCGGTTCTTCGGCCCGTCGAAGCTGACGGATTCAATCTGGCTGAAGGGTAGGCGGGACAACAGCGCCATGCCGAAGCTGGATTTTTCTTCCGGCTCGACAAGGCGATAAGGATAAAGCGCTTCAAACCCCGCCAGCATGGCGGCGAAGGCAGGCGTCACTTCCGAGGCGGCGATAATATCCGGCTGCTCTTCCTCGATGATGCGGCGCAGGTGGTTGGTGTCGGTGTTCAGCTTCAGCACATTGACCTGCAGCAATTTCAGCGGCTGGCCTTCGCCCATCGGCACCTGCTGCCGTGCGAAGGAAACAAAAGGCGCGATCTGGCAGAGGTTCAGCCCCAGCGCCAGTAGCAGCAAAACAAACGTCACGCCATAGGTGCCAAGGGCGAAGGCCGCCAGCAGGAAAACCAGCGCGGCCACCGCATATTGCAACGGAAAGTGGCTCGCCAGCTCTGCATATTTATTGCCCTTGATGTCTACATAAGGTGCAAGGCTGACGGCAAAAAGCAGCGCGGCGGCAACAAGAAGAAAAAAATGCATCGGGTCAGGGCGCCTTGAATGACAGGGTGATCAGGGACGGCAGGTGATCGCTGCCGATATCGGGGCCGGTGTGGTAATCGGTCGTGACGATGTTATCACTGGCAAGGAACTGGTCGATAGGAATATGCAGCAGCGCGGTGGGGAAAAACACCGGCCAGGTGCCAAGCAGCCCCTTGCCCTGCCGCGCATTACGGAGGGCAAGGTCTTGGGTCAGTTTCTGCAAGGCATGGCAATAGGGCGTTGCGTTAAAGTCACCGAGGATGACAAGGTTTTCAGGTTTCTGCTGCTGCATCGCGGTGGTGATGCCGGTAAACAAGGCATCGCGGCTTTGCAGGTTGACCAGCGGGGTGTAGGGATGAACGGAAACGAACTGGATTGTTTTTTCGCCGACAGCCAGCTGGAAAGAGGCGCTGGGGATTTTCAAATCTTCGTAATACGCTCTGTCTGCATGCTGCAACGGCGTTTTTGACAGCACGGCAAGGCCGCGCGCATTGTTGTTTTCCGGCCAGATGGCCTTGCCGGGGTAATCGGCAAGGCTGTTGAACATGGCGGCGAAATGGTCGTTCACCTCCGCCGCGACAATCAGGTCAGGGTCTTCGGCTTTAATCAGCGTTTTCAGGGCGTCGGTATTGTCATTCAGGAACAGCACGTTTGCCTGCAGAATTTTTAAAGTTCTGCCGCTGACCGCTGCGTCCGATGAAATGGGAAAATAAGGCGCAAGCGTGACAAGGTTGATCGCCAGCGCCGCAATGGACAGCACATAGCAGGCCTGTGGCAGGCGGTAATAGCGCACGCCCAACAGCAGCAGCACGGCGCCGACCGCGTATTGCAGCGCAAAGTGGCTCGGCAAATCAATCAGCTTCGATTGCAGCGAAATATAGGGCGTGAGGCTGAGGAGCGAGAGCGCATAGACGCCCGCAATCACAATATATTTGAAACCGGAAAGCCGGCGTTTTTCATTTTCTTCCATAGCGCAATGGTATGAGGGAAAGTGCGGCCATGAAAGGCATAAAAAATCCCCGGCGTCATCCGCCGGGGAAAAGGTAAGGAGGTGCTACAAAGAAAGGGTCAAATATTAAGTGGAGGGCGCCATAACCCGCAGACTGGGCGCCGGAACCTGCTGCAGCGTGCGGCCATAACCTGTATGCGCCTTGAATTCGGTGCCCCAGGCGCCGGCATGAATGCCGCCGTTGGTCGTCACCTGCACGCGGTTGCCAATCGCGCCATCCACCTTCACGGCGGGGCCGGTATCGGCAGGGTGGGCAAGCCCGTCCTCGATCGTCGTGGTGACGGGCATCGGCATCAGGTAGGTCGTGGTGCAGTTGTTGCCGCAGCTCATGGTCATCGGCATCAGAATAATGTCTGTCTGCTGGTGGGTAATGACCGGCAGGCTGACATCTATTTTCGCCTCGGATGACACATTGCCCGTCACCTCCAGCTTGCCATTAGTGACGTCAATTTCGGTTTTGGCGGGCACATCGCCTTTGATGACAAGGGTGCCGTTGTAGACGTAGCGGCTTTCCGCCTTCAGCGCATGACCGTCGATGGTCAGCACGCTCTGCGGCGCGGCGTCGGTATATACTTGCGTGATTGCGGTGGTGCCGAGAAGATCCGGTGTTTTGGCGCCGGCGCCAAGATGCTGGGGCGCGGGGCCGCAGGCGGTCAGAAAGGCAAGCGAGAGGCAGGTAAAAGCAACCCCAAGCCGCTTTGCGGCTCGGGAGAAGGCTGCTGATAGAGCCATTCAAATCTCCTTGTTAGGGGTGACAACTTAACGGTAGGTGATTCGGCCGCTTTCGTCAAAAAAAGGCGGTTAAGGCGCTGAAAAACCACAAATCCGGCGCAACAAAAAAGCGGGCCGTTTAAGGGCCCGCTTTTTTTAGGTGCGATATAAAAGCTTATGCGGCTTTGCGCATCGCGGTTTCAAGATTGTGGATGATTTTTTCCATGAACTCTTCCGTCGTCAGGTGCTTCTGATTGGGTCCGACGAGAAGGGCCAAGTCTTTCGTCATGTCGCCGGCTTCAACGGTGGCGACGCAGACTTTTTCCAAAGTTTCTGCGAAAGCCACAACATCGGGCGTGTTGTCAAACTTGCCACGATACTTCAGGCCTTGCGTCCAGGCGAAGATGCTGGCGATGGGGTTGGTCGATGTTGGCTTGCCCTGCTGGTGCAGGCGGTAGTGGCGGGTCACGGTGCCGTGCGCCGCTTCCGTTTCAACCGTCTTGCCATCCGGCGTCAGCAGCACGGAGGTCATGAGGCCGAGGGAACCGAAGCCTTGCGCGACGGAATCCGACTGGACGTCGCCGTCATAGTTTTTGCAGGCCCAAAGGAAGCCGCCTTCCCATTTCATGGCGGAAGCCACCATGTCGTCGATCAGGCGGTGTTCATAGGTCAGGCCGGCTTTGTCGTAGGCGGCTTTGAATTCCGCATCGAAAATGCGCTGGAAGATATCTTTGAAGTCGCCGTCATAGGCTTTCAAAATGGTGTTCTTGGTCGAAAGGTACACGGGGAATTTGCGCTGCAGGCCGTAGGTCAGGCAGCTGCGGGCAAAACCTTCGATCGATTCAGTCGTGTTATACATGCCCATGGCAACGCCGGGGCCGGTGAAGTTGAAAATCTCGAAAGTTTTTTTCTCGCCGTTCGCGGGCTCGAAAACCATGGTCAGCTTGCCGGGGCCGGGCACTTTAATGTCGGTCGCTTTGTACTGGTCGCCAAAGGCATGGCGGCCGACGACGATGGGCTTGCTCCAGCCGTGCACAAGGCGCGGCACGTTCTTGCAGATGATCGGCTCGCGGAAGACGGTGCCGTTCAGAATGTTGCGGATGGTGCCGTTCGGCGACTTCCACATTTTCTTCAATTTAAATTCTTCAACGCGCGCTTCATCCGGCGTGATCGTGGCGCATTTGATGCCGACGCCGTATTGCTGGATGGCTTTGGCGGCATCGGTGGTGATTTTATCATCTGTCGCATCGCGGTTCTGGATGGAAAGGTCGCAGGAGATAAGGTCGATATCAAGATACGGCTTGATCATTTTGTCGATGATCATGTCCCAGATAATGCGGGTCATTTCATCGCCGTTCATTTCAACGACGGGCGTTTTGACTTTGATTTTAGTCATTGTAGTGTTTCTCCTGTTTGGGGGCGGGCGCGGGAGCTTTTTCCGGCGCTTGTTTGGCGGTGGGTTTCGGTTTCGGCGGCAATTTCGCGCCGCCGCTCAAAGCGGCAGCATCGGTTGCGTTATCGGCGTCAAGGTAGGCAAGGTCGGCCTGCGGATGCGCTTCGGCATAGGCCCTTGCGCGTTCTTCTGCCGCGCGCTGTTCTTTCAGCAATTTGGGCGCGTCATCCAGCCATTCGTCGGCGGCTTTGGCGGCCAGTTTCACATCGGTCTTTTTCAGCTTGCCGGATTGAACCAGATCAGCGCGCGCGTCTTTCGACCATTTGCGCTCGTCCCGTCCGCCGTGGTCGGCATCTAGCGTGTACCATTTTGCGGCGGCGACATAGTCATGTGCGCGCTTTGCCTGCGCAGCCAAACGGATAAAGGCCGGCGTATAGCCGCCCCGCGCCGAACGCTCGAACCAGTAGCGGGATTTGACCTGGTTTTTGCCAAGCCCGCCCTTGCCCTTGCCGTAGAGGTCGCCAAGAATGTATTGCGCGCGCTGGTCGCCCTGATCGGCAAGGCCGATGACGTCTTCCATCGGGTTCGGGTCATCCTTGTTGATCTGCTGATAGGGCGGGTCTTCGAAATACTGGATGCCCGCAGCGGCAGCAGGCGTCGCCAGCAGCAGAAGAGCGGTAAAAAGGACGGCGGATGTTTTCATGGATTCTGCTCTTCAAAAACGGACAGGACTTCGGACAGGGACGGACTTTGTTTCAGGGTCGTGTTGCCGGAATAAACCGCATATTGCGAGGGCTTTAAGGGACTGCGCGACGGGATTTTGGCAATGGCGTATACAGGGCTTTCCTTTGACGATTTATAGACCGAAAACAGGGCCATATCCGGCAGGCTGTCGATCGCATAGTCGCGCCAGATGCCGCGCTTCACATGGTCGCCATAAACGCCAAGAATAAGGCTCAGCTCCCCCTGGCTGAAGGTCGCGTTGCGGTTTTTAAACTTGTCGCGGAAAAAAAGCAGCATGGTTAAGGGGCGGTCGCCTTCAGGTTTAATCGTTAACGCGCATCTTAGGCTGAAAACACACGGTTTTAAAGTACGGAAAACCCCTGCACCGCACCGCTGGCACGGCCATTTGGACGGCGCAACATTATGCAAATCGCTTTGCCCTATTTGCCATCGCACCCCGCTATGGTAAAACTTGAGCCGCATTTAAATAACATAATGAAGCAGATTCGATAGGCATGTCCGAATTCGACGATCTCGATCCGTATGAAAAACGCTGGAAGCGTATGCAGGACCCCGTGCAGGCGGCAGAGGTCATTGCCGCCGACGCGCGCCTGAAGACCGCGCTGCTGAAACAGCCAACGGATATTGCGGCTTTGCGCGATGCCTTGCGCGACAACGCCAACCCCGACCGCATGATCATCAACGGCTTCCCCGCGCTACATGTCGCCATCCACAAAAAAGATGCGCGCGCGCTGGAAGTTTTGCTGCGCTACGCCGCGCAGACGAATGATGTGAACAGTCAGGGCTATAACGCGCTGGATGAAGCGCAGCGCCAGCACTGGACGGCGGGCGTCAAAACCCTGAAGCAGGAAGGCGCGGAATTCCGCGTGCTGGGGGATGACGGCGAAAGCGCCGATGACCCCTATGCGCCGAATTACCAGTCCCGCATCAATAACTTCATGTTTGAAATGGTGCGCAAAGGCACAGCGGAACAATTGCGACAGGCGCTGGCGCTGGGTGCGGATGCCAATGCCCTGCAGCCATCATCGCACCCCTATTACCCCGCGCTGCATATTGCCGCCTGCCATGCGAATGTGGAGAAGGTGAAAATTCTGCTGGATGCCGGGGCTGATATTTTTTCGCGCTCCTCCCGCGGCCATGATGTGACGGACACCATGTGGCAGGCAGGCCGCGAAACATTGTCCGACAGCTGGCT
>JBBQWK010000107.1:0-6185 GCA_038210695.1 Alphaproteobacteria bacterium | reverse complement strand
GGTCGAGGACAGGGAAATGCGGTTGTAATACGCGAGCGCGACGATTTCCTGAAACGTGTGAATTTTATCGAGGATGTAGACGCTGTTATTTGCAAAATGTATGTCATCTATTTTGCAATCGAAATACGACGCCGCGAAATCAATCAGACGTGTGCGAATAGCCATGGCCGCCGCTTCCGCCGCCTTGCCGTTGAGGTCCGCGCCGCTGGAAGCGGCGGTGGCGGAGGTATTGGGCACCTTCGAAGTATTCGTCGCGGTGATGCGCACTTTATCAAGGTCGATCTGGAAGACATCCGCCACCACCTGGCAGATTTTGGTATGGAGGCCCTGCCCCATTTCGGTGCCGCCGTGGTTGGCCTGAACTGTGCCGTCCTTATACACATGCACCAGAGCGCCCGCCTGATTGAGCATGGTGAGGGTGAAGCTGATGCCGAATTTAACTGGCGTAAACGCGATGCCCTTTTTCAAAATTTTATTACGGGTGTTGAATTCCTTCACCGCCGCAGCACGCGCCGCGTATTCGCCGGTCTCTTCAATCTCCGCCAGAATATCGCGGATGATATTATCTTCGACTGTCATGCCGTAATGCGTTATGCAGCGGTCGCCGAGTTTCCCTTTTGCGTCGTAGAAATTGGTCTTGCGGACTTCCAGCGGCTCTTTGCCCAGCGTGCGGGCGATATCGTCGATCACATATTCCATTGCCAGCATGCCCTGCGGCCCGCCAAAGCCGCGGAAGGCGGTGTTGGAAACTTTGTTGGTGAAGCAGCGGTAGCTGGTGACTTTCGCGTCTTTCAGGTAATAGCAATTATCCGCATGGAACATGGCGCGGTCGGCAATGGCGTTCGATAAATCGGGACTCATACCGCAGTTGGCGGCCTGCACAAATTCGATGCCGTCAATCAGCCCGTCGTCATTAAAGCCGACATCGTAGCGGATATTGAAATCATGGCGCTTGCCGGTCAGCAGCATGTCATCATCGCGGTCCAGCCGCAACTTGACGGGACGGCGCGACTTGTTGGCGAGCAGCGCCGCTGCACAAGCGATGATAGACGCCTGGCTTTCCTTGCCGCCGAAGGCACCGCCCATGCGCCGCACCTCCACCGTGACGAGGTGATCATGGATTTTAAGGCATTTTGCAATCAAATGCTGCACTTCTGACGGATGCTGGGTGGACGACCAGCAGTGCATTTCGCCGTTTTCCAGCGGCGTCGCCATGGCGATCTGGCCCTCAAGGTAGAAATGGTCCTGCCCGCCGATATCGAGCGAGCCGCTGATGCGACGCTTCGCCTTGGCCAGCGCCGCGCCGCTGTCGCCCTGCGCCATCACGTAAGTATCGCCAACGAATTTTTCAGCCTTAATGGCAGCATGGACATCCAGAATGGCAGGAAGCTCTTCATATTCCACAATTGCCAAATGCGCCGCCTTGCGCGCAATCGCCATGGTTTCGGCCGCGACGCCCAACACGGACTGGCCGTTATAAATAACAACATCTTCCGCGAAAATAGGATCACCCGGAAAGACTGGGGCGGCGTCATTGACGCCGGGAATATCCTTCGCCAGCATCACGGCATGGACGCCCTTGATGTAGCAGGCGGAAATATCGATCTTCTTTATTTTCGCATGCGCATGCGGGCTTTGCAGCAGGTAGCCATGCAGGCAGCCGCGCGGCTCCAGCAAATCATCGGTATAGGTCGCCTCGCCGGAAACATGCAGTTTTGCGCTATCGTGCGCTTTGGCCTTGCCCATGCCTCCGTCGGCGGGCGCGGGATTGACGACGTTTTCAACCTTATCCTGCATGGCTGTAAATCCTCGTCGCCACATCAGGCTCCGTCGTTTCGATGAAGAAACGCTGCAGCAGGTTACGCGCAACATCACTGCGGTATTTCGCGGAAGCGCGCATATCCGTCATCGGCGTGTAATCTTCATCGAGCATGCGGGCCGCAGCTTCGACCGTCGCGCCGTTCCACGGCTGGCCGGTCAAAGTCTTTTCGGTTTTTGCGGCGCGTTTCGGAGTGCCCGCCATGCCGCCGAATGCGATACGCACGTTTGAGACAACACCGTCCTTCACTTCGATTACAAAAGCGCCGCAGACAGCGGCGATATCGAGGTCGAAACGCTTGGAGACTTTGTACACGCGGAAGTGGGCTGCCTCCGGTTTCGCGGGAATGAAAATCTTTTCCACAAACTCGCCGGGCCTTCTGTCCTGCCTGCGGTATTCGATAAAAAAATCTTCAAGCGGTATGTCGCGTGAGCCCGCCTTGGAGCGCAGCGTCAACGTCGCGCCCAGCGCGATCAGCGCGGGCGGGCCGTCGCCGATGGGGGAGCCGTTGGCGATATTGCCGCCGATGGTGCCGGCGTTGCGGATGTGAAGAGAGGCAAAGCGGGAGAGCATTTCTTTCATGCTGGAGTCAACGGATGACAATGCAGTAAACGCTTCCTGATAAGTCACAGCCGCGCCGATTTCAAAACCGCCCGCGCCTGTTTTGATCTGCCGCAGTGCCTCCACATTGCCGGTGTAAATCATCACCGGCAGGTCCATATGCATTTTGGTGACCCAGAGGCCGACATCTGTGCCGCCCGCCAAAATCGTCGCATGCGGATAGACGGAGAGCACGAAGGCAAGATCATCAACACTGCGGGGCGCGAAGAATTTGCCACCGTCCGTCTCGTAACTCAGCATTGCTTTGCGTTGAATGTTTGAGAGTGCCTTGGCGTCCGACGGCAGGGCGCGGTTATCGGCCTTGTTCGCCATGCGCGCAGCATCAACAATGGGGCGATAACCGGTGCAGCGGCAGAGGTTGCCGGAAATCGCGTCGTGAATATCTTCCTCGCCCGCATCGGCAATATTATAGACCATTGTCGAAAGCGCCATAACGAAACCGGGCGTACAGAAGCCACATTGCGAGCCATGGCAGGCGACCATTGCTTCCTGCACGGGATTCAATTCACCGGCTTTGGATTTCAGCGCCTCCACCGTGACGACTTCACGGCCATCCAGCGTTGGCAGGAAAGCGATGCAGGAATTGAGGCTGACGTAATCCACCTTGCCCTGCGCCAGCCGGCCAACGGCAACGGTGCAGGCACCGCAGTCGCCCTCGGCGCAGCCTTCCTTGGTACCCGTGAGGTGAAGATGTTCGCGCAAATATTGCAGCAGTGTGGTTGCCGGCGGCAGCTGGGCTACCTCGTGCGGAACGCCGTTCAGGATAAAGCGGATCGTATCGGCCAAGGTCGTTCCCGGAGGGCTGTTTCCTAAAAACAAATAATAACAAGACGATACTGTTTTTATAGGCACAAGTCATGCAAAATGTTACGCTGATGCCCTGTTTTAAGTGGTTCGGAATAAGGGGTTTTCAAGCATGAGCACAGTGACCGGCGACGCATTCATCGAAGGCCTGCCGAAGGTCGAGCTTCACCTGCATATCGAAGGCAGTCTCGAGCCTGAACTGATGTTTGCCCTTGCACAGCGCAACAAGGTAAAAATCCCGTTCAGCTCGGTCGAGGAAGTGCGCGCGGCCTATGATTTTTCGAACTTGCAGGATTTTCTGGATATCTACTACCAGGGCATGAACGTGCTGCAGACGGAGCAGGATTTTTACGACCTGACATGGGCCTATCTGCAGCGCATCGCCGCGCAAAACGTCATGCACACAGAGATTTTCTTCGATCCGCAGGGCCATACCTCCCGCGGCATCAAATTTGCGACGGTGCTGGACGGCATCACCCGCGCGCTTGATGACGGGCGCAAGCAGCTTGGCATTTCATCTTTCCTCATCATGTGCTTCCTGCGCCATTTGAGCGAAGAAGATGCCTTTACCACGCTGCATGAAGCGCTGCCCTACAAACACCGCATTCTGGGCGCTGGCCTTGACAGTTCAGAGAATGGCCACCCGCCAAAAAAATTCGAGCGCGTTTTTGCCGAAGCCCGCGAAAACGGCTTCCTGATCGTCGCGCATGCCGGCGAGGAAGGCCCGCCCGAATATGTGTGGGAAGCGCTTGACCAATTGAAAGTCAACCGCATCGACCATGGTAACCGGTCGCTGGAAGACAAAAAACTCGTCGACCGACTGGTGGCGGAAAAAATGCCGCTGACGGTCTGTCCGCTGTCAAACCTCAAGCTCTGCGTCATCAAGGATATCCACGACCATCCGTTGAAAAAAATGCTCGACCTTGGCCTGCAGGCGACGATCAATTCCGATGACCCTGCCTATTTCGGCGGTTACATGAACGAGAATTTCTCGGCTGTCGCAAAGGCGCTGAAGCTCAGCCATCAGGACCTTGCGAAAATTACACGCAACAGTATTGAAGCCAGTTTTCTTGATAAAAATGGCAAGGCCGCGCTACAGGAAAAGCTGGATACTTACATGAAAAAGGCGGCTTAACCCGCTTACGGTTTCGGGCCGTTCGATACCTTACGAGCAGGCGGCGCTATTTCAGCGGCAGGCGTCTTTACAATCGGGGTGTGGAAAATAAGCACGTCGCTGATTGTCGGATTGGCGTAAATCATGGGCTTGGCCGCCAGCCGTGACAGGCCATCAACACCGAGAGATTCAAGCGATTTTCCATTCAGCGTCACCGGCCCTGCTTCCGGTTTTTCATTCATGATGATGACAATGTCGGCCTTTTTCTGGTTGGTATCGACGTCGACAAATTCGACGCGGATTTTTACCAGCGGCAGGCCGTCAACCGCTGCATGCTCCTTGAAATCGACGCGGCAGTTTTCAACATGCATGTCTTCCTTCAGCTGGTTGATGGCGCGGATCTGGTCGCGGATGTCGAGCGGCGTATTCTGCGCGTTCAACTTGGCGGCCAGACGATCGGCGGGGGACACCTGCCCTTTGAACACATGGTTTTGCTTGGTATTGCAATACTCATAGCCCATTTGCGCGTAATGCGAATTGCAGCAGAGCGCGGAAATGGCGTAGTTGCGCACGGATATCTGCGCCGTTGCCGCCTGCGATTTGGCGACGTCATTGAACAGCTTTTTAAACGGTGCGGCAAGGGAACCGGCAAGCGTTGTTTCCGTGTCATGCGTATCGGGGGAACCCGCGCCGCCGTGTGTCGACATTTTCTGCACGCGCTTGTTTTCGTCCTTCGGCAGCCAGTCGTCCTTGAAATTCCACCAGTAGAACCCTAGCATGCCAAGGTCAAATGCAGGACGCTCCTTGCCATCGGCACCGGTAATTTTTGCCTGCGACAGGCGCTGCACTTTTTTATCGTCAAGGCACAGCGTTTCGGCGAGGAAAAGCGGGTCTTTTGTCTGTTTGTGCGCGTAGCCGATCAGCTCGCTCCAGCTTTCCGGCGGGATGAGATAGGCGGCATCGCAGCGAAAATTCTTGAAGCCGTTGTCGATATGCCAGTCGATAACCTGCTTGAACAACGCCTTATGGTTTTCATCGCCATAAACGAAATAGCGCCGCGCCTCGGGGGATGAATAGTTGATCTGCGCCACATCCGTCCAGGGGTCTTCCTTCGGGCCGCCGAACAGCAAGTCCAGCTCTTCCGTTCGGCGGAACTTGAAGAAGAATTTTTTGTCTTCCGCGCCGTCTTTATACGACAGGCCGATGACCTTGCCGCTGTCGCTGTGAATGACGTCGTATTTATTGTCGATTTTCGCCTTCAGTTCGGCAATTTCCTTGTTTTCCGCGAAGACCAGCGGGTGGTCGGCGGCAACGTGGTTGAAAACGAGATCGGCGTAAACGCGCACGCCCTTTTCCTCGGCCTTCTGGCAGAAATGGCGCATATGCTCGCGGTCTTTTTCCGCATCGCCGCAGGTGATATCGGTATCCAGCTTGAAATGGTCGCGGGTAGCATAATAACTGCCGCCGAGAACCTTGTTGCTATTGGCGATAGGTTTTTCAATGCCGCTGGTTTCCGTCATCGGGCTGAACCAGATGGCGTTGTATTTCAGGTCGACCGCTTCGTTGACAAGCCAGGACGCGCCCTCGGGCTTGCCCATCCCGGACCAGTCCTGGATGGAGCCTACAAGTCGGGGCGGCACGTAAAATATTCTCTGTCCCGGCAACTTAATGACTCTGTTTAATTTTTTGTTGGAATATACTACCCAATATACCCCATAAAACAACCGCTTTGAACTATCAAACCCTAAGCCACTATATTATAAAGTCTTTGCAAATTTTATATTGCGGCGCAGCATCCTATGCTGCAATGCAGCAGCAGGAGAAGCG